>JBEKSX010000076.1:0-14776 GCA_049516635.1 Ignavibacteria bacterium
TTGAAAATATTTTATGCTGCAAGAAATCGTTTTAAAACGTTTATCCAGCATATTTTTATTAATTTCGTATTTTGATATCTAAAAGTACTGTTTTTTTATGGATATATCATTATTATTGTATGTACTACTCGTTGAGTTTTACATACTTCAGGGTGAAACACAACATTTTATAATTTAAATTTCTATTAATGAAGAAACTCTTTTGTGGAGTATTATTTATATTCCTCATTTCATGCTCCTCATACTCTCAAATGTCGGAACTTGATTCAGGTTATTTTTATCTTAATCAAGGCAAAACTAAGTTAGCCATCGATATTTTCGAAAAGCACTTAAAACAAGACCCGCAGAACGAAAAGATTCACATGCAGCTGGGATATATTTATTACTCGCAGAAACAATATGCTAAATCCCTTCTCCATTTCAGTTACGTGGGAAATAATTCGAAAGATCCATCCGATTTAGAGACTTCCAAATCGGCAATGTATGTGATCAGGGATGAAATGGCTAATTTTTCACCTATGGCGATGGACCTGTATTTTTATAATTTTTACGATACCCATCAGAAAAATTATATTGCGAACTTGCTAGGGCATTATGATTATAAGATTGTGAAGGATTTTTATACAGGCATATATCTGGATGTTTATACCGATACACGTTCTACCCCTCAACTGATCTATAACGATAGGTTCTTTGAGGCAGGAGGTTTCTTAAGGTACAGTCTTCTACGCAATTTTTTCCTGGAGTTCAGGCTCGGATACGCAAGAGAAGTCGACCTTGCAAAAAATTCGATCAACATTAAGCCTATGGCTATTTACTTTACGAGATTCGGTGACGCTCCGGTCTATGTAGGGAGAAAATCATCAAATAGAACCGGTTTGTATATGGATGTTTACACTGCAGCAATGTATGACTATAAGTTCAGGAACACATTTCTGCAGGGGAGCTTCCAAGAAGTACTTCGATTAAATACGGGAGGATATTCATACTTTGAACCATATCTTGTTCAATACGGGCAGTTCGACAGCAGAAGAGTCGATTATAATAATTATACTGAGATCGGATCAGGTCTGAGGTTCCGTCCGGATGTTATGTACTTCCCTGTTATATTCGTCGAGCCTACATACAAAGTATATTTTTATGGTTCTGTTAAGAATTCATTCCAGGTGAAAGCTGGGTTCCAGTTCATTTTTAAAACTCCTTTATGAATGAAACCTTTTATATTTTACTATGGGTATGCTCCGTGCTTTTGGTTGTCAGCGGTACAGATGATATTATGGTCGATCTCATGTACTGGTTTTACAGATGGAAATACAGAAGAAATCTGCCAAATATTGATGAAGTAACGCGCGTTGCCGAAAAAAACATTGCTCTTATTATCTGCTGCTGGAAAGAGTATAAAGTGATCGGCAGAACGCTGACGTATGCTTTAAGTAAAATGAAATATTCTGATTTTCAGATATTCGTTGGCGTGTATCCGAATGACACTAAAACACTCGAGGTGGTGAAAAGAATCGCACAAAAGAATAATAAAGTGGTTATTTGTGTTAACTCGAAGGATGGACCGACCACAAAGGCAGATAATCTAAACAATGTTTACAGCTGTCTGAACAGGTTTGAATCAGATAATAACAGGTATTTTGATATGGTGCTTATTCACGATTCTGAAGATTTTATCCATCCGTTATCCCTCAAGCTGTTTAATTACATACTTATGTATCAGGGCGTTGACGCCGTGCAGATCCCTGTAGTACCCATCAAAGATGATAAAGGAAAATTCATCCACCGTACATATTGTGATGCATTTGCAGAGGTGCATTCAAAAGACATGGTGGTCAGGCAGTCATTAAAGGTATTTATACCGTTTGCAGGGACAGGCATGGCTTTTAAGCGTGAGATTTTCAAAGCCCTTGAAAAGAATTATACCCGGGTCTTTAATGAAGCAAATCTTACGGAAGATTACGAGCTTGGGCTAAGGCTATTCAAACTGGGTTATAAAACCTCCTATGTTAATCTTCTTCTGGACGATAACAATGCCAATTCACGTATAGCTACGGGAGAATATTTTCCGAATAATTTTTGGTCGGCCGTAAGACAGAGATCCCGCTGGACAGCAGGAATTTGTTTCCAGAACTGGAAAATGCATAAGTGGGCGGGTAGTTTTAAAACAAAATATTTCCTGCTTCGTGACAGGAAGACCATCTTCAGCAATTTTATGGTTCTGCTTTCCAATCTGGTTTTTATTCTGTTTCTTTTCTACATCCTGGGATTTTCAATGGGCTTCAATTATTTCGAATCGGTCATAGAAGAGAACAGCGCCTTATGGGTATTTTTATGGATTTGTTTCTTTTTCATGACATGGAGGCTCCTGCATAGATTTTTATTCACATATAACTGGTACGGGTTCAGATACGCATTGTTCAGCCTTATAAGGATCAGTTTCGATAATCTTATTAACTTCTTTGCAACTTTCCGGGCACTGAGAGTGTTTATGACAATGAAAAATAAAGTTGTTTGGGAATCAACGGAACATTATTGAGACATTAATTCTATAGATACTCCTTATAATAATGTCATTTTTGATATTATTTCATGAATATTTTTACAAGTATAATAATATATAATTGTCACCAGAAAATCTAAATATCGGGCTAACCCCCGAGCAATTTAAAAATAAAAAGGTAATCGTTTTCTTCTTTGGCACCCGCCCTGAAATCATCAAGCTGTTTGTACTTTATCGTATTCTGAAAAGATCGGAAGAATTTTATCCCATACTTTATAATACAGCCCAACAGAAAATATCTGCCGATATTTTATGCAATCTCGGTCTGAGCTGTGATATAATAGCGGATGAGATTCCGAACCGAAATTCTGATCTGAATCAGTTAATAGCACATTTGCTGCTTGATTTCAATAAAAAATTCGGAGAGCACTCCCCACTAAAAAAAGAACATATCAACGGTATAATTGTACAGGGAGATACAGCATCAGCTTATAGCGGTGCATTGTGGGGTTTTCTTAACCAGATACCGGTGTTTCACGTAGAAGCGGGACTAAGGACGCTGGATAAACAGAACCCGTTCCCGGAAGAATTTATGAGGGAGTCCATCGCAAGAACTGCATCGATACATTTCTGCCCCAAAGGAATTAACAGGGATAATCTTATCAATGAAGGCATCAGGACCGATAAAGTATATGTTATCGGTAATACGATAAACGATGCTATTTTTACACTTATCAAGGAGAAGAAGATTAAGGAGCCGGAAAGGAATAATTATATACTTAGTACCCTTCACAGGCGGGAGAACTGGCATAACGTAAAACAATACGCCAAGATCCTTAATACTATACTGCACGAGCAGTCACGGTATTCGGGTATACTCCACATAATGCATCCTAACCCTTTGATACAGAAGAGTTTCGAGTCGGTATTGAACGGGGGAGCCAGCGAAAAGTTAGAACTAATGGAGCCCATTCATGATTATTTCGAAATGCTGGGTTATGTCAAAAAAAGTGGTACGATACTTACTGATTCCGGCGGTCTGCAGGAAGAATCTCTCTTCTTCAATGTGCCTTGCGGGGTATTGAGAAAGACCACAGAACGTCCTGAAGTCCTGAAAAAGAATGCAAGGCTTCTGCCTTTCGACACGGGTGAGATATCGAACTTTCTAAAAGAAGCTGTTCACTACCGCGAAATGCATCAATCGAAATATAATTACACTTATGGCTTTGGTGATTCGAGCTACCTTATCTACGAACTGCTGAAAAAGAACTTCGGGATACAAACAAGTTTCACACTATAAACAAGAAGACCACAGAATTCTGAAAGACCTCAGTATCTTTTTACATCTGACTTTTTTATTTCTGATATTTAATTCCTTACCTTACGGGCATCTCAAGGTATGTTGCCTGTGAACTGCCCGTGTAGATTAAATTTTTTGCTCTCTTCAACACAGGCAGAACGAACGGGTTTTTCCCAAGAAAACTGTCATATGGTCCGTTATCGAGATTTGTAACATATACTCTAATCCTATTCCCTTTTTTAAAGATATGTGAAGATGCTTCTCCCCGTATCCATTTTTCTTTTTTTGTATGAGGATAGCATTTTCTGTCAGTGTAATTAATTCTTGTGACAAAATTCATTCCGCCGTCGGGTGTAACTTCCCATATCTGGAAATTAAATTGACAAATATTCGCACTCGACGAATATACAATATTTACTTTTGGTGTGCCTAACAAGGTAATGTCATTATCAATTGGAGCGGTTTCGAAATAAATGTAATCTTTTATAAATTTCTTGTCAAATTCCCCACCCGAGAATTCACGATAGACTGCCTCTTCCATCGTTATGGACTTATCTTCCACGTCATTCAGAAAACTTACTGTGTCTTCTCTCTCAAGGGGTTCAAAACTCAACCTGCTTCCGGGGTGAAAATATAATCTTAGATTATTTGTATTCACTGGGGGAAATACAATGGAGCTGTCACGAATGTATGACCAATGATGATAGTTAACAGGCTCAACGCTTGAAGCGAATATGAATTTATTGGTATCATTTATTCCATCCGGAATATCGTAAAGCCAGTATTCAAGCCATTTCGTGGTGCTCATAGAGCGGTAGTCATTCTCGTCACCTGTTGTATCCGATCCATGCCCCTGCACCGCACCAAAATATAATCTGAATGGCTGAGGTATAGATTCTGAAGCTTTTAGTACATCATCTGCATTGAAATATTTATCCTGCCATGCATTTGATAACAGCACATGGCAATTTAGATCATCAATTTTATCCCCAAAATCTCTTTCCTTAGGGAGATATGATAACAGGCTGTCGTATTTGTCTCTTTGATTGGAAAAGATCCATTCTCTGAATTTTTTAACTCCCGGGTTGAAACGTACCTGTATACTATCCATGCTCACCGACCACAGCAGTGACATCTTAATACACCCGTTCTCTAGCCAGCTTGACGCGAATTCGGGGGAGGAAAGATCTGCAACGATACATCTTACCCCGGCTCCATTGCATGCTGCCATCAAAGCGAGTACCCCTCCCTGTGAACTGCCCATCAAAGCTATGCGCTCCGGGTTTATTATATTCTCTTCTTTAATATAACTGATAACATGCAGCAGGTCTTTCATTTCGAGAGAGCTGATAAGATTCGACCTTCCTGTGGAATTACCCTGTCCCCTCATGGAATAAGCGAAGGTATAATAACCGTATCTGGTATAATCTTCAGCGTAAGGAATTACATCCTCTTTTGAACCGCCGAGTCCGTGAAGAAATACTATTACGGGAAATTTTTCATCGGGTGTTTGTGCTTCGGGTATAAACTTCGTACAGTCAAGTATTGTACTGTCATGTAATATGATTTTCAGATCGTCCCTTGTATAAGAATATATGACATTCCTGCCTACCTGAGAAGAAGAATAATATGTTATGAGAAATAAAAATGCTGTGGTCAGGAAATATTTGATCATATTATAAATATATTAGTCCGGATAGCTGAATTTATAGAATAAATGTATGTCAAAGATATGGATTTGAACTATAAAATAATAAGTAATTATTATATTGAGGCTGTATTTCGTTAATTTTCAAAAATTGTTCAAAGGTATCCGCAGGATTGAAAAAAACACAAACTACCTGAAGTTAATAAAATAATTCAGATTTTGCTTAACCTGCGCACAATGAGTAAATTATTAAATTGACTATATTATTTAACTTATATCATTTTTTCTCTAAATCATTCTAGTCTAGATAGATTCAGATTTTTCCACATAACAAAGCCTATGCCAATATTTCTAGGAATATCACTTTATTCACATTGTTATTGTGAACTTTGGGAGTTAACTTTCATTAACAAGATAATATAGAGGAGGAGGGGGAAATGAAATCAAATATACGATTTTTTCTTCTATTTCTTATCGCGTCAATGATCGTTGAAAGCTGTCCGCAAGCTCAGACGAAGTATATTATACCCAAACCACCGAAATTTACTTTGACATTTGCTCTCAGCTACAACTATGCACTCTCGCGTGCCTACGGAGATTTAAGAACCTGCACTGTGCTTTATGATCCGGTTACGAATAGCAATGTATTTATAGGACAAAATTACGGTATGCTGCAGGGCGGCAGCGTTATGGCAAACGGAAAGCTTGCTGTTGATAAAAGAAGGCAAATTCGCCTGACACTTAACCTCGGTTACAGCTTGTTTTATAATACTGCACTTGACAACGTTTTTAAAAACCAGTGGCATTTGTTCAGCGGTGCTTTCGGGATGGAATATAACTTTGCTCCTAAAGCAAGATACAGACCTTATATCGGTTATGAATTGATGTACACGCTGATGTTCGGCGGATGGCAGTACGGCATAACAGACCCGAATGGTGCAGTATCCGTGATCTATCTTAAGTTCAAGCCGGCACACCGATTTGGAATGGCTTTTAACTCAGGTGTTGAGTATATGGTTACCAAGTCATACGGTTTTACATTCGGTGGGAGAATAGTCTGGGCTAATGTTGCTCCCAAGCAAAATCGGATTTCATACGACCCGAACTATGCATACATCAATGACGCGCAAAATGATAGCGGCGTTAACATAGGATTCAGAAAGCAGATCGTATACTTTCAGTTTGTAGGCGGAGTAAGTCTGTTTTTAAACAGGAAATAGCTATTTCTTCAACGAACACCTCAAGTTTATTTTAGCGGTGGGATGAATCTCATCCGATTGTCAACTCATTTCTTTGCCCTTTCCAGTTTTATGCAACTTCATCAATAATGGTGTAAACCCTCCTGCAAAGTATATTGTTTAAATAAAATTTGTTCGATGTAGGCTAATTTCAGATCTATGATGCTTTGAATTTAATAATAAATTTATTGATATCGCGAGATAATTAAAGTAAGAAGGACCGAAGTATTCCTGACTTTTTTCTACTTCATTGTAATTTGAATCGGTTATGAGTAATTTTGTAAAATATTTAAAAAAACCTAATAATTATGCATTCAAAACGAACAACTTTTCAGAAAGACACACTAATTTACGAAGGTAAAGCGAAAAAGCTTTATTCACTGAAAGGACAGAAGAATTTACTGCTTCAGGAGTTCAAGGATGATGCCACTGCCTTCAATGCGCTAAAAAGAGGAACAATAGAAAACAAAGGTGTTATTAATAATGAAATCACAGCTTACATTTTCTCCTTCCTCGAAAAAGCGGGTATCAAAACACACTTTGTCGAGCTAATATCGGATAATGAGATGATAGTCCGTAAACTGAAAATAATTATGGTGGAAGTGGTGGTGAGAAATATTGCGGCAGGAAGTCTTCTTAAAAAGACCAACCTTAAGGAAGGTTCCGTATTGAAGAAACCCATTATAGAATTTTATTATAAAGATGATGCTCTTGGTGACCCGCTGATAAATGATACACATGCACTGGCTATGAAGCTCGCAACACAGGCGGAATTGAACACACTCCGCAAACTTGCCGGGAAAATAAACTCAAAGCTGGTTCCTTTCTTCAGGAAGAGGAACCTGAAGCTGGTTGATTTTAAGCTGGAGTTCGGGAAGGACAGCAATGGCAAAATACTTCTAGGCGATGAGATAACTCCAGATACCTGCAGGCTTTGGGATGCACAGACAAATGAAAAGCTAGATAAAGACAGGTTCAGGTTCGATATGGGAGGTGTTAATGAAACTTATGTGGAGGTTCGGAAGAGAATTTGTGAGTATAAGGGAAAGTAATAAATAACTTGAGATTGACCATCTACGGCAGAAGTACTGTTATTAAAGTATTGGTGGTAACCCTGCTAATAGATATAATAGCACTCGTTGTGCTGGTATTTACATTAAAGCTGGTGCTTCTCCTTATTTCTATGCTCATCTTTGCATTTACTATCTATTTTTTCCGTGATCCGATCCGTCACCTGCCTGATGGTATAAAGGAGAACGAGATCGTATCTCCTGCTGATGGTAAAGTAATGCTGATAGAAGAAATAGATGAAAATATTTTCCTGAAATCGAGAGCAAAGCTGATAGGAATTTTTCTTTCACCCTTAAACGTTCATATTAACAGGATACCTGTTTCGGGAAAAGTGGAATACTTTAATTATATCAGGGGAGATTATATAGTTGCGTTCGACGAGAAATCATCTGAACGCAATGAGAGGACGCTAATAGGTGTCACTGCGATCAACTACAGGGTATTGTTTAAACAGATAGCAGGATTTGTTGCGAGAAGGATCGTATGCAGTATCAGGGAAGGAGATGATATAAGAAAGGGAGAAAAATTCGGGATGATAAAATTCGGCTCAAGGATGGATGTGATCGTACCGGAGAATTCATTGATCAAAGTTTCGGTAAATGAAAAAGTTACGGGCGGCGAGACAATTATTGCGGAGGTGATTGCAGCGTGAGATATTCTGCTAAATTTGTACCGAGCTTATTCACGATATTAAACCTGTTCTGCGGATTTCTATCAATTCTCAATGCAGCGAATAATGATATTAATCAAGCCTGCCTTTTTATAATATATGCATCTCTTTTTGATGCATTTGACGGTGTTGTAGCAAGATTTACCCACACGTCATCAAGGTTCGGTGTAGAGCTCGACTCGCTCTCGGATGTAGTTTCCTTCGGTGCAGCTCCTTCGTTCATACTGTACAAATTTTATTTCTATGGTCTAAACGGTATCGGAATTGCAGTTGCTTCCCTTTTGATGATATTTAGCGCACTCCGCCTTGCCAGATTTAATGCACAGCTCGCCGGGTTCGATAAGAGTTATTTCATCGGTGTGCCGGTTCCCGTCTCGGCAATTACGGTTTCCTCATTTTTCCTGTTTTTTTTCAACAAAAACTTTTCTGTGAGCCTGAGCTCAACATTCGTTTATATAATTGCAATCGCTCTGCCGTTATTGATGGTAAGCAGGTTCAAATATGACACTCTGCCTAAGTTTACGTTAAGAGAGATGAAACTTCATCCGGTAAAATTTATATTTATCTTCCTTATAATCCTGTTTATAATTTTTACGAAGGGTGACGGGCTGTTTGTTTTCTGTTTATTCTATTTGTGCACCGGATTGCTAAGGAGCGGAAAGAACCTGTTCAAAAAAATATTCTTACGAAAACACCATGAAAGCCCTGATCCCGGTGAAAAGCTGGGGTATAAAACAGGCGGTTAGGACCTCAGAATTTCTTCCAGCGCACTGACCAGATTATCAACATCTTCTTCACTATTGTACCTGCCGAAAGATATACGCAGAGAGGATTTTGCAATGTTGTCTGTGTAGCCTATTGCCTTAAGAACGTGCGAGGGATGAACTGCCCCTGATGTGCATGCAGAGCCCGTTGAGACTGCAATTCCCCTGATATCGAGCTTCATTATCAGTGCGTCGGAATCTATCATTATACGTTCGGGATTGATTGAAACGTTGACTATATTATTGAGCGAGTTATCCGATTCTTTTGAGTTGATAATCAGCTTATCTTTGAGCTGTTCTTTTATCTTCGATAAAAATCTGGATTTTAGGAACCTGTAGTGTGCAATATCGGTATCCATACGTCCGTTTAAAATTTCTATTGCTTCTTTGAATCCTGCGATGCCGGCGATGTTCTCCGTTCCTCCTCTTCTATCGCGTTCCTGTTTTCCTCCGTGGATATATTTATCAATAGGAGTATCTTTTCTGATGTATAATGCCCCGATCCCTTTGGGACCGTAAATCTTATGCGCCGACAGGGACGCAGTCGAACAAATGAGTTCCCTTACGTGGATCCTTGTTTTACCGATGCTTTGCACGGAATCGCAATGCAGGTAAACGCCCCGGGAACTTGTGATTTCAGATATTTTTTGTATATCGTTGATAATTCCCAGCTCATTGTTGGAATGCATTACGCAGACGAGCAGGGTCCGGTCAGTGATCGAATCTTTGAGATAGTTCAGGTCTATCTCGCCGTATCGGTTTACAGGCAGGTATGTCACCTTGAATCCGAATCGGTTTTGCAAATAACCCAGTGTATCGAGTATTGCGGAATGTTCTATGGGTGTTGAGATGATATGGTCTTTTTTTCCGAGATTATTGAACGCAATACCCTTTATAGCGAAATTATTTGCTTCTGTTCCACCCGAAGTAAAATATAATTCCGAAGGTCTGGCACCGATGAATCCGGCAACGGTTTCCCTCGCTTCCTCAAGAAATACTTTTACCTCTCTGCCGGGATTATGGATTGATGACGGATTTCCGTAAGATTCCCTTAAGTATGGAAGCATTGCTTCCACAACCCGCTCGTCCGGCTTTGTAGTAGCCGCATTATCAAGATAAACGTATCTCATAAAATGAAGTTATCTAACGCGGAAAGTTATTGCAATGCAAATAAGATATGTCAGGCTTAAATTTATTGCCAGATGGAAAAGTCAGTTCAGCTAAAAAGGACTTTCCCTTCATTTAATAGAACTCAATATGACTGTTAACTGAGATTTATTTAAATTATTTTTGTTAATTAAGATTATGTATAAACAGGTAATTCGACCGATACTGTTCAAGTTCAGCCCGGAAACCATCCATAATTTTACTATCAGAATGCTGTCAATGCAGTATTTTGCTAATGTTGTTCGTCCTTTCTTCCAATATGAAAACAATGATTTAAGCGTAAAAGTAGGGAATTTAGCATTCCGTAACCCAATAGGACTCGCTGCGGGCATGGACAAGGATTGCACTGCACTTGCCAGCTGGGATGCTATCGGGTTCGGGTTTGCGGAAACCGGGACTGTTACCCCTATCCCGCAGGACGGGAATCCGAAGCCGAGAATGTTCAGGTATCCCGAACTGGGAGCTGTGATCAACAGGATGGGATTTAATAACTGCGGCGCTGATTCGTTCCTGAAGAATATAATAGAAGGCAGGGACAATCTTTCGCAGGGATTCATAGTCGGTGTGAACATCGGGAAAAATAAAATGACCCCTATTGAAGAAGCCTGGCAGGACTATAAATTCTGCTTTGAAAAGCTCTATGAGCATGCGGACTACTTCGCGATAAATGTCAGCTCACCGAACACGGAAGGATTAAGACAGCTCCAGCAAAAGAAATATCTCAGCGGTATATTAAAGTCATTGCAGGACTTAAACAACGAGCTTGTAAAGATTCATATATTCAAGGCGCGGGACATATTCCTAAAAATAGCTCCGGATCTTACTGAACCTGAACTCGATGATATTATCGAAGCATCTATAGATAATCATATCACAGGTATAATAGCAGCGAACACGACCGTTTCACGTGACGGCCTTCCCGAAAATATTCATTTTGAAGAAGGCGGGTTAAGCGGAAAACCTTTGAGAGCGCAATCGAATAAAATTATCGGTTACATAAAAAAGAAAGCTGGTGAAAAGCTTGCTGTCATCGCCAGCGGGGGAATATTTAATGCCGATGACGTGAAAGAGAAATTAGACCTTGGCGCACAGCTTGTGCAGTTATACACTGGATTTGTATATGAGGGACCCTTCGTTGTGAAGAAGATAAAGAAAAGGCTATCCACATCGTAAACTGAGATTACTTTCTTTCGTCCGTTGTTGTCCGCCATGGCGGATTGTAACCAAAATCGGAGTGAAGATATATTTTACGTAGTTAACCTATTTTCTTATAAACCGATATGTGAAAACCGCTTTTGCTCGTGAACGGTTCTTTCTTCCAGTTTGCCCATCTTTCGGATAGTTCAAATCCGGTTAATTTTGCCATAAGGTCGAATTCTGCAGGATATGCATAACGGATTATAATAGGTACCATCTTAATACCTTTCTCCGATATTCTTACGAGCTGGGATGTTACCATCTGATCTGCAACATCATACATTGTATACTCCATCGATACGCTATCTTGTTCTATGTCCGATATCATAGTAGTTTGGCCTTTCGCAAGGCGTGCCGGGTCAGGAACAAATGCTTCAATGATAAATTTGCCGTCGGGCTTCAGCGCATTATACACGCTTTTAAAACAGCTGATCTGGTCGTCCTGTGTAAGTAAACTAAAAAATGTATTGAAGACAACAAATACTACATCATATTTTTTAGCAGTCTGAAACTTTGAAAAGTCCCCTATCTGCACAGATATCTTTTTGCTACCCGATTTTGCTTTCAGTTTCTTGACCATAAGTTTGGAGGAATCGATACCATCGACCTTCATTCCCTTTTTTGAAAGCGGAAGAGCCACTCTGCCGGTTCCTATCCCGAGCTCAAATGCAGAACCTTTAGGCGCAAATTCAAATATTCTTTCTATCATATCCATATCAAAATCACCATGCCTTTCATCATATATATCGGCAACTTTATCACCGTAAGTTGATGCCTTGTAATCTTTCATTTTTCCTCCTGTATGCGCTTATGTTATGTATGAATTTTATTAGAATTATGAAGCTCTTTATCCTAGTCCCTAACCGCGTTTACCTGTTTTCCGCAATTGTGATATTTGACCGGTTCCGGGCTGAAAGCCTTGATGTTCGGTTCTTCGCTTCTGCGATTTTGTTTCATAGACCTTCGTCTTTTTAGGATTGATCTGACGGGGGCTTTTATTTGGTTTTCTCATGGTGTTTGGATAAAGTCAAATTTACGTATTGCGTAAATTTTTTACTATGTAAAACCAAGTAAAAACTTTATATTCGCTGAAGTTTATGATTCCATTCATGACAAGACCTAACAGATTGATCACCGAAAAAAGTCCTTACTTGCTTCAGCATGCATATAATCCCGTGGACTGGTACCCATGGGGTGAGGAGGCATTCGAAAAAGCGAAGAAGGAGGATAAGCCGATTTTTCTTTCCATAGGATATTCCACATGCTACTGGTGCCACGTAATGGAGCGCGAAGTGTTCGAACATGACGATATGGCAGAGCTGATGAACAAATATTTCGTTTCCATCAAAGTCGACAAGGAAGAACGTCCCGATGTGGACAGGATATATATGTCTGCTCTGCAATCCATGACGGGTTCCGGCGGCTGGCCAATGTCCATGTTCCTCACTCCCGATTTGAAACCGTTTTACGGGGCAACTTACATCCCTCCCGAATCCAGATACGGTATGCCTGGTTTTCCCGAACTTATCACCGAAATACACAATGCCTGGCTGAACAGAAGAGAAGAGATAATCAAATCAGGAGATAACATCATCAATTATCTTAATAGAGCTTTCAGCTCTACAGATAAAAGCTCAAATATTGACCGTTCATTATTCCCTAAAGCTTTTGAGCTTTTCAAATCTCAGTATGATGCCGGGTACGGTGGATTCGGGGGTGCACCTAAATTCCCTAGACCCGTTGTGTTCAACTTTCTTTTTCGAATGTACAAAACATTGAACGATGAAGATGCGAAACGCATGGTCATTGATACACTGCGGAAAATGTTTGACGGAGGAATTCACGATCATCTAGGTGGAGGTTTCCACAGGTATTCAGTAGACAGGTTCTGGCGTGTTCCCCACTTTGAGAAAATGCTCTATGACCAGGCTCAGCTCACATCGATTTATTCCGATGCTTACAGATTGACCAGGGACGATTCATTCGCCGATGCAGTAAAGGATATTTTACATTATGTCCAAACAAAATTAACCGATAAGCACGGCGGGTTCTATTCTGCTGAGGATGCCGAGAGCGCACCTGATCCCTCACACCCTGAGAAGAAAGAAGAAGGTGCTTTTTATGTATGGAAGAAAGATGAGATTGATAAAATCCTCGGACCCCAAAGAACAAAAGTATTTTGTTATTACTTCGGTATAGGTGAAAGAGGAAATGTCCCAGCTTCATCTGACACTCATAATGTATTTACTGATAAAAATATTTTATACATTCTGTACTCGATCCCCGATACTGCCAATAAATTCAGTTTAGATGAAATTAAAGTGAAAAAAATAATATTTGAATCAAACAAATTATTATTTGATGCGAGGGAAAAAAGACCCCATCCTCACCTTGATGATAAGATACTGACCTCATGGAACGGGATGATGATTTCCGGTTTTGCGTGTGCATATAGGGCACTCCAGGACCCCGGTTATCTTAATTCTGCCCAACAAAGCGCAGATTTCATTCTATCAAAGCTTTATGACCGAACCCGTAAGATTTTGTTTCACAGGTACAGAGACGGCGAATCACGATTCGAGGGAACTCTGGAAGATTACGCATTTTACGTACAGGGTTTGATAGACCTGTACGAAGCTTGCTTCTCAGAAAAGTATCTCGAATCCGCGGTTGAACTGACCGAATTAATGATATCATATTTCTATGATAAAGAAAACGGAGGATTTTTCGATACAACCGGACAAGACAAAAGCGTTATCATTCGCACGAAGGAAGAATACGATTCTGCAGAACCCTCCGGTAATTCGGTTGCAGTTCTAAATCTCCTGCGATTATCCCATTTCACAGAAAATAATGAATTTTTCAAAAAAGCCGAAAGAACGCTGAATTATTTCTCCACTAGGATCTCCGATAATCCTTATTCCATGCCGGGAATGCTGTGCAGTGCTGATTTCTATTTCGATAAAACGAAACAGATAATTATTTCAGGTGAGCGAGAATCCGAACAGACCAAAGAATTAATAGAAGAAGTAAACAAACATTATTTACCAAACAGCATTTTGATTCATGCAGAACCTGGTCATCAGTATAAATTGATGCCCTTTCTTAATTCGATTATTGTAGATTCAAAGATCTCTTCTGCTTATGTTTGTGAGAACTATACCTGCAAACTGCCTGTTTCAAGTGCCGAGGAATTGAGAAAGATTATTGAAGAATAG
>JBEKSX010000077.1:0-18005 GCA_049516635.1 Ignavibacteria bacterium
GAAGGTGTCTCAATCCGCGACTACATGGAGCAAGCTATCTCCGAGGAAGGCACGAGGGCCGCCGAAAAGAATCTCTCCGGGACGCTCACCAAGGAACAAGTCGAGAAATATCTCGGGGTACCGAAATTCAAAGAACACGTTGCGGACAAGAAAGATAAGATTGGCTCGGCAGTGGGACTTGCATGGACATCCCTAGGCGGAGATATACTTGATATAGAAGTGACCGTAATGCAGGGTAAGGAAAAATTGACACTGACGGGTCAGCTTGGTGACGTAATGAAAGAATCCGCTTTAGCAGGGTTATCTTTCATCCGCTCGAACGCGAAGAAGTTCGGCTTGCCGGAATCCTTTTATAATAACAAAGAGATACACGTTCATATACCCGAAGGTGCCATACCAAAGGATGGACCCTCGGCGGGTATCACGATGGCGTTAGCGATAATATCAGCTCTTACGAATAATCCTACGAACTCAACCGTAGCTATGACGGGAGAGATAACACTCAGGGGACAGTTACTGCCGATAGGCGGTTTGAACGAGAAGCTTCTTGCGGCACAGAGGAGCGGAATAAAAACCGTTTTGATCCCGAAAGAAAATCAGAAGGACCTGAAGGAGATACCCGCGCGGGTAACGGACGGCTTGAAGATCATACCGGTTGAGACAATTGATGAAGCGATCAAATATGTTTTTAAAAAGAAGTTCAAAAGCAGATAAGAACAGGAAGGTAACACGATTACAGCTTGTACCTTTTTTCTCTCACACCAAAATAGTAACTGACGCCCGCATAAACAGAAACATAGGCGAACTGTTTCCAGCCCGAATACAATACCCACGGTTTTATATTCAGATCATTAAGATCACGTACGGTTTTATCGGTTGGAGCTGAAGTATTCTTTAGCAGAAGATTGGCATGTGTCCACTTTAGGCCGAAATTAAATCCTACATTCTTTTCAAACGCATACTCAAGCCCGATAAATAGAGAGTAACCGAGGCGTACCGCTGTATTTATTTTAACATCATATCTGGTGCTGTCATAATCGAGAATACCTGTTGCTTTACCGTTAATAATGCTAAGCAGAGCAATAGCTCCGACATAATATTTTATGCGGTGAGCGGGTGTAAAATTATATTCCAGCCCTGCTCCTTCACCGAATAGATTGTATCCCACTCTCCCTTCCCCGGTATTGTTCGTTACAAGGTCACTCTGGAACCTTGTAAATCCCGAAAAGATATCCAGCCAGAAATCGCTCTTCTGGCGCAGTGAAAGCTTTCCCATCAGGTTAAATCCATAACCGTTCCTGGCGCAGTAGCTTTTACCGAGATTAAAATCATCCCTGCTGAAACCCCCGTTATGCGCTGATAGCTCAAGAGCTCCGAAATTATAGCCACCGCTGAGCTGGAGAATGAACCTCGGTACGGTCCGCACTATGACGATCGAAATAGTTCTGGATGTGGTAATATTAACAGTATCGGTTTTTATTTCCTGGGCATAGATACCCTGGAAACCGATGAGGATCAATAATAATATATTTAATACTATAAAATTCCTCTTCATAATTTACCTCTTATCCTTCATTCCGAAATAGAAATTGATACCTGTGAAGAATGAACTAAAGACGAATTGTTTCCATCCGGCATAGGGAATATAGGGGAAGATCTTTTCATCATTAAGATAGATCTCATTCGCAGTCGGATCAATTTTAGATTCCCGCCCGAAAACATTAGCATGGGTTATTTTCATTCCGAGGTTCCAGCCGATATAATTGCTGAAAGAATACTCAAAGCCGAATTCTACTGCAAAACCGAAGCGGAACGCATTCTTTATACTCAAGTCCACATTTACCGGTACATTCGGGGTCAGGATATTGGTAGTATCAAAATTAGCATGCCCGTTTATTATACTCGGAATTATTTCCAGACCGATATACGGTTTGAACCGCCTGTCGGGTGTGAAGCTGTTTTCGATTCCGATGAACGGAGAAAATACATTATAAGAGACCTTGCCGTCGGGAGATGCTACTATAAAATTACTCTGAAACCTGTTGTACGAAAAACCGCCCGTAAGCCTTATATTTCCCTGTTTGTGTAATGCAAACTTTCCTTTGATCTCGAAACCGAACCCGTATCTTGTTCCGAAGTTCCGTCCGTGTCTAAAATCAATCAGGTTAAATATAGTGTTATCTTCGGAAGCCATATCCATTAAGCCAATATCATAATAACCGCTTACCTGGATAGTTACAATGGGAGCTCTGCCCATTATTATCATATTATTTATTGTGGGAGTTGCCAGAGAGCTGTAAGAAGTATCCACCGGTTCCTGCGAGTACGTGAAACCGGAAAGAAGCATTAAAATGAAAAATATATAAGATGGCCTTTTATAACTATTTTTCATACTAGTTCTGTTTTAGCCCCTTAGAAAATACTATTTCCTGACAGTTATTATAAAAGCATCGTCAAAACCAAGGCTCTTCACGTGATCTAGAAAATTTAATGCATCATTTCTATTGTCATAGCTGCCGATCCTTATTTTATACAGACCGTTTGTAAAAGTATAGTAAACATCATTGCCCAGGATACTCTTCGATTTATCGAAAAAAGCACTATAATTACTTTCGATAAAATAAGCTCCGATCTGAATGATGTATGAATATGATTCATTCGGAGATCGGATTTCTTCCTTTATCTCTTCCTTCTCTTCATTTGCGAGAGGCTTGTTAATGGTATCTCTGACGATCTGCTTCTGTGTATTTTCTATAGTTGTTTTTTCAAGATCATATTCACCGGAACTGCATGCAGCGATAAAACAGCAGG
This sequence comes from Ignavibacteria bacterium, assembly GCA_049516635.1. Classification (GTDB taxonomy): domain Bacteria; phylum Bacteroidota; class Ignavibacteria; order Tepidaquicellales; family OLB5; genus JBEKSX01. The sequence goes on from JBEKSX010000077.1 coordinate 2,812, forward strand.
ATAATAAAATACAGATGTAAATTTTAATTATATCCATACCCCGATTTTGTTAGTAAAAATAAATATTTACTTGCTTAAAAACAAGCTAGATAGACATATCATTTAATAAAATTTTTAGATACGAGCAGTTATCAGTATATATAATTGAAAATATTAAATGAACACGTCATCGGTCCAATCATCTTTATTTGTATATAAAAATGATTTCGGAATTACATTTCAAACTCTTAATCGAACGACCGCAAAACGATCGAACACTCAATCCTTAGTGCACTTTTAATATACGAACAATTAGTATAAATCGCTAACCATTTCCTATTAGTAAAAATAATTAACCTATAAAAAATTAATTATTTTTTTTTATCTCCACAACGAACGAATCACCAAATCCCGAATTCCTGATAGATTCAAGAACTTGTAAAGCTTCCGGAAGTGTATCGAATTCACCAAATCTTACTTTATATAATCCGTTGAATAATTTATAGTATATCTCGTATGATATTAAACTATGCGCTTTATTCATTGTTTCAATAGCACGCGATTCTGATTGAAATGCCCCGATCTGAATTGTAAATTTCCTCTTAATTTTCGGTAGAATTTCAACCGGTTCTTCTTTTATCTCAGGTTTTAGTGCTTCGGTCTCTTTCTTTACTTCTGTTCTTTGAGGGGTAGTAACAGTATCGGCTTTTTCCACATCTTCAATATCATAACCTGTGGAATTGCAAGAGTAGAAAAATACAAACACCGCCGAAATACAGATCAGCAGAAGTAAATTTTTCCTCATCATTTTACGAATTTCTATCGTAAAAATAAGTTTAAACTAAGAAAAATTCAAGTGTTTTTGAGGAATAATAAATATAAAGATGTAAAATTTGATAAAAAAAGGCAGTTTGAGAGTTCATAACTGCCTTTACCGGAATATTTCTGATTTATTTGACTTATCTCACCAGAACCTCCGCTTTTGGGCGGGATTTCCCCGAATGATCGGGACAGGCTGATAAAGTAAATAGTTACTTTATCAGCAACATTTTTTTAGTATCGGTAAAGCTGCCTGCAGAAAATTTATAAAAATATACACCATTAGAATATTTAGTAGCATTCCACTCAACATCGTAAGTGCCGGGATTGAGTTGCTGGTTTACAAGAGTGGCAATTTGGCGGCCGAGGAGGTCGTAGACTTTCAAGTTCACGAACCCCCCTACCCCCCTTTCGCTAAGGGAGGACAGTGGAATTGAGAATTTATTATTGAATTGGGATTGAATAGATCAGAATTTTATTAAACATGCACAAGAACCTGAAAAATAACTATGAATTGCACTCTTCTTTCATTAGCCTTTATAGTTTGGACTTTTTTTGATAAATTGAAGTTTATGAAATTTTACAATTACGTATTTCTTCTGGTATTTGCCTGTGCTTTCGCTCTTTTAATATACAATTTGCTTAAAGTAAGCTCTTACCTCAAGCTCGGACGAAGTGAATATCGTACGGATCACATATGGCAAAGGTTTAAGAAGGTCCTGGTTGTTGGTATAGGTCAGTCAAAAATACTGCGTGAGCCGGTAGCAGGATTTATGCATGCATTCATTTTTTGGGGATTCGTCACCCTGCTGACTGCAGTAATCGAAGCAATGATACAGGGATTTTATGCTCCGTTCTCTCTGACATCCCTCGGCTTTATAGCGAAAATAATTTTTACATCACAGGATATTTTCGGAATACTGGTGGTTCTCGCTGTGCTATATGCATTTTACAGGAGATTTATACTGCATCCAAAACGACTTGAGGGCGACGGTCATTCTAATGCAGATGCATCCGTTATCTTATTCCTTATACTCGGTGTGATGATAACAATGTTCGGTATAAATTCTGTCAAAATTATTTCCCATCCCGAGTACGCAGAATACTACCGGTACCATTTTTTTTCGGGCTTGATAACACCCGTTTACAGCTATAGTGCTACTCAAACCCTTTACCCCGTATTCTGGTGGGCACACGTATTGATAATTTTCGGGTTCATGAACTATCTCCCCTACTCGAAACATTTTCATGTGATAACATCACTGCCCAATGTTTATCTGTCAAAACTTACCCCCCAGACACTTGATACTGAGGAAATTGATTTTGAGAAGGAAAATGTATTTTTAGGGGCGGGTGATTTTGAGCAACTGACATGGAAAAGCATTTTCGATGGTTTTGTATGCACAGAATGCGGAAGGTGTACGGCAGCATGTCCCGCGAACATCACGGGCAAGTCGCTCTCGCCGCGTAAAATTGTAATGAACATCCGGGATAGGACAAAGGAAAAAGCTCCCTATCTGTTAAAAGAAAAAGAAGAACCGCAGGAAACAGCTGCACACAAGCTTGTCTCGGAGCAGTATTGTACTTATGAAGAACTCTGGGCATGCACATCATGTATGGCGTGCATTAAAGAGTGTCCCATAAATATAGAGCATGTGAACCCGATAGTAGATATGAGGAGGTTCCTTGTACAGAGCGAATCGAGATTTCCGTCAGAACTGGCAACGGTTTTCGGCAATATGGAAAATAACGGAGCCCCCTGGGCATTCCCGCAGTCCGATAGGTTAAAGTGGACTGAAGGAATTGAGGTACCCATTGCTTCGGATAAAAAAGAATTCGATGTTCTCTATTGGGTGGGCTGTGCCGGGGCGTTCGATGCGAGGTATCAGAATGCGGCAAGGTCAACTGCACAGCTGTTGAATAAAGCTAAAATTAATTATGCTGTATTAGGCACTGAAGAAAAATGCAACGGTGATTCGGCAAGAAGATTGGGAAATGAATTCCTCGCACAGATGCTGATCAAAGAGAACGTAGAGACCATGAAGAAATATAAATTCAAAAAGATACTGGCAACCTGTCCACATTGCTTCCATATACTCGGAAACGAATACAGCAAGTTTGGCGCGGATTACGAAGTCATTCATCACACGGAATTATTTAATGAATTAATACTGGACGGTAAGCTCAATATCGACCCGGCTAAGAAGATAAATAAAAGTATCACATATCACGATTCATGCTACCTCGGCAGGTATAATGATATCTATGATGAGCCGAGATATATTATAGAGATGGTCAATGAAGGTGAACAAATTGAGATGAAGCGTTCGAGGGATAAGGGGTTCTGCTGCGGTGCGGGAGGCGGAAGAATGTGGATGGAAGAAAAGATAGGCAAGAAGGTGAATATAGAAAGAACCGAAGAAGTGATATCGGTGGATCCCGGTATCGTTTCAACTGCATGCCCGTTCTGTATGACGATGCTCACGGACGGATTGAAGGAAAAAGAAAAACAGGAGCAAATAAAAGTAAAAGATATTGCGGAGCTTCTAAACGAGGCAGTGTTATAACTTAGAGTTTATTAAAAATAATATTACCAAAATAATCAGGAGATAATATATGTCATATTTCTTTACATCGGAGTCCGTAAGTGAAGGGCATCCCGATAAGATCTGCGACCAGATATCCGACGCTGTGCTGGATGATATACTTGCACACGATAAGAACGGAAGAGTTGCATGTGAAACTTTCTGTGCCACAGGTCTTGTGCTTGTGGGGGGAGAGATCACAACCACGCATTACGTAGATATACCAAAACTGGTACGAAACGTTGTTGCCGATATTGGATACACGAAAGGTGAGTACCGGTTTGACTGCCATTCTATCAATGTTTTATCAGCTATTAATAAGCAATCACCCGATATCGCACTTGGTGTGGATACGGGCGGCGCAGGAGACCAGGGTATGATGTTCGGGTATGCAACCGACCAGACCAAAGAATACATGCCGATGCCAATCACGTTTGCACACCACATAATGAAAAAATTAGCCGATATCAGAAAAAAGAACCTAAAGCTCATGCCTTATCTTCGCCCCGATTCAAAATCACAGGTAACAGTGGAATATAACAATAGCGGCACGCCGTTAAGAATAGAAGCCATTGTAGTTTCCACACAGCACGACCCCGATGTTACTCAGAAGAAAATAAAGGAAGATGTTATCGAACATGTGATAAAGAAAGTAATACCCAAACACCTGCTTGATAAAAAAACAAAATATTATGTTAATCCTACGGGCAGGTTTGAGATAGGCGGTCCGCACGGTGATACAGGTTTGACAGGCAGGAAGATCATAGTAGATACATACGGCGGAGCTGCGCCGCACGGCGGAGGGGCTTTCTCAGGTAAAGACCCGTCCAAGGTTGATAGAAGCGCAACCTATGCCGCACGCCATCTTGCTAAAAATATCGTTGCTTCAGGATTAGCATCCGAATGCCTGATACAGCTTGCTTATGCGATCGGAGTGAAAGAACCTATCTCTATATATATAAATACACACGGAACAGGTAAAGTACCCGATAACATTATCTCACGCTTCATTAAAAAGGAAGTTGACCTTACACCGAAAGGAATTATTACAAGGTTCGATCTGAGAAGGCCTATTTTCAGGAAAACCACTAACTACGGTCACTTCGGAAGGAATGATAAGGACTTTTATTGGGAAAAGCTGGACCTTGTGAATTTGTTCAAGAAGATATAAAATATTCTGATGCTTCCATCATCGGACAGGTGATGGAAGCGTCTATACAAGTACTTCATAAATTCTCTTTTTCTTTATTCCATTTAATCTCACAACTCAATTCTTTATATTTATTTTTAATTCATACTAAAACTAATTAATGCCTGACCCTGAAGTAAACTTATTGTTAGCTAAAGAACTCGGATTACTTGAAGAAGAGTATAACAGGATCCTCCAGCTCCTCGGAAGAACGCCTACCTATACCGAACTCGGAATTTTTTCCGTCATGTGGAGCGAGCACTGTTCGTATAAGAATTCCATTCTTGAGATAAAAAAGCTGCCCCGTAGCGGAGGGCGGCTGTTAGTATCGGCTGGTGCGGAGAATGCAGGTCTTGTAGATATCGGTGACGGGCTTGCAGTGGCATTCAAGATAGAATCACACAACCACCCGTGTGCAGTTGAGCCGTACCAGGGAGCAGCAACAGGTATCGGCGGAATATTACGTGATATTTTTACAATGGGAGCGCGTCCGATAGCAGCACTGGATTCATTCAGGTTCGGGGAAATAAACCACACTCCCCTTGCCCACTCTGATAAGGGTAATAATAAAGCACAAATTGAAAGAACAAAATATCTGTTCAAGAACGTAGTAAAAGGCATTGGCGATTACGGGAACTGCTTCGGAGTACCCACAATCAGCGGGGAAGTATATTTCGATGAGTGTTATACGGATAATCCTATAGTAAACGCCATGGCTGTGGGAATAGTCAAGCACAATGAAACCGCAAGCGCTACATCGAAGGGTGAAGGCAACCCGGTATTCATCGTCGGCTCATCAACGGGAAGGGACGGGATCCATGGTGCAACATTTGCATCGGAGGAAATTTCGGAAAAATCAGAATCCAAACGCCCATCCGTTCAGGTGGGAGATCCGTTCACCGAGAAGCTTTTGCTTGAAGCATCACTTGAATTGATCCGGAGCGGCGCGGTTGTGGGTATGCAGGATATGGGTGCCGCAGGAATCACATGCTCCACCAGCGAAATGAGCGCTAAAGGAAAATCGGGAATGGAAATAGATCTTGACCTCGTTCCTGTCCGTGAAGAGAATATGAGTGCCTATGAGATAATGCTTTCGGAATCACAGGAGCGAATGCTTGTGGTAATTGAGAAAGGCAAAGAGGATGTTGCAAAAAGTATCTTCAAGAAATGGGACCTGAATTGTATACAAATAGGAAAAGTTATCAATAATCCGAATCTAAAGATAACCTACCAGGGAAAATTGGTTGCGGATGTTCCGTCTGATCCCCTCGTTCTGGGCGGAGGCGCTCCCGTTTATACACGCGAATGGAAAGAACCGGAATATCTAAGAGAGCTGCGAAATATTGATCATAGTAAACTGACCGAACCGGATGATTATAATGATGTACTCCTTCAGCTTTTGTCTTCACCGGTTATAACTAACAAGCATTGGGTTTACGAACAATATGATACACAGGTCAGAACTAACACAGCTGTCCTTCCGGGCGGCGATGCATCCGTGATGAGGATCAAAGATACTAATAAAGCTATAGCGATCAAAACGGATTGCAACGGAAGATATGTATATTTGAACCCTTATCGGGGGGCAGCTATAGCAGTTTGCGAGTCGGCAAGGAACGTTGCGTGCGCAGGCGCAGAACCGATTGCAATAACCAATTGCCTGAACTTCGGAAATCCATACAAACCCGAGATGTTTTATTATTTCAAGGAATCAGTAAGAGGGATAGGAGATGCCTGCCGCGTATTGAACACACCGGTGACCGGCGGTAACGTGAGCTTCTATAATGAATCACCTGATTATGCGGTGTACCCCACACCTGTGATTGGAATGCTGGGACTTATAGAAGATGTAAAACATGTAACAACATCTTATTTCAAAAATGAGGGTGACCTGATAGCTGTTATCGGCAGGAATCCCATTGCGTTCGACGGGTTAGGCGGAAGCGAATATTTTAAAGTCATTCATCGTAAGATAGCGGGCGATGCACCGGAAATTGAACCTGAATATGAAAAGAGGCTTCAATCGGTTCTATTGAAGATGATAAAGAACGGATTGATAAAATCGGCACATGATATTTCCGAAGGAGGTATTGCTGTTGCACTTGCTGAATGCTGTGTTATGAACCGAAAGAATCCGATAGGATGTGAAGTAAATTTATCTGTTAACGGCAGGAAAGATTTCGAACTCTTCAACGAATCTCAAAGCAGGATAATTATCTCTCTGGATAAAAGGAATGAAGAAAAGTGTAAGGACTTTTGCAAAGAGGAAAATATCAATTTTATATCTCTGGGCATTACAGGAGGAACCTCGCTTCACATAGATAAGTTGCTAAACACCGAACTGGAAAAAATCAACAATGCATATTTCAACTCTATAAGAAGAATCATGGAAACAGGATGAAAATTTTCTTTCAGAAAATAATCGTTTCCCTCATTATTATAGCTATAACTTGCAGCATTTACACCCAGGATAAATTTCCGCAGTACCGGGTTCACTCAAACAAATTATTGTTAAGCGGGGAAAATTCCGCACCGTCATTCCTTCCTGTAACAACTGTCTTTGCAGCAGCCGTTTATCTCATCAACCCCATCATACTCCTCGAAAATAAAAAACTATACGCAGGTATCACCAAGGAGTTCTCGGTCGGGTTCGGAAAATTAGGAGAGCACAGATTTGCTGCAGAATACTCCTTCATCTTTGCCGGAAACATTTCCCACCATCTGAGGTTTTCGTATAAATATGATATTATGCTGAAGAATAACCTTAAGCCCTCGCATATGATACAGGGTACGGATGTTATAAGTCCCGGAGTAGGATATTTTACCGATTTTAAAGGAAATGGTATCTTTCCCGAGATCTCATTTGGTTATTCTTTAAGAAATCACAAGCTTTTATTCTTCCCATATGTTAAGCTTCGACACACTTTTATGTTCAAAAAAGATAAGTCTGATATAACCGATCTTTCATTTGGAATTATATTTGGCATTGCAAATCCCTTCATTGATGTAAAAATTAGTGATGAAGAATAGCATTCCGAACTATTATTATAGAAATTGAAAGTAATTTTTCCAAAATATGTAAATAATTTCCTTGTTACAACTTGGGGACTTTATGATTTTACTGTTAGGTTTTTCCGTGAAGTATTTAAACCGCCCTACGAACTTAATGAGCTGCTAAAACAATTCTTCGAAGTCGGCAACAGGTCTCTGGGACTGGTCAGTACCACAGGGCTTATCATAGGATTTGTTCTCTCACTGCAATCGATACCGACTCTTTCTAAGTTTGGCGCTGTATCGCTTGTGCCCGCAATGGGTGCAATAGCCATCGTCAGGGAGGTCGGTCCCATCATCATAGGACTTATTTGCGCCGGTAAGATCGGTTCGGGTATCGGCGCTGAGCTTGGCTCCATGAAGGTGACCGAGCAGATAGACGCCATGGAAGTCTCAGCCACTGACCCGTTCAAATATCTTGTCATCACAAGGGTAATTGCTACCACCTTGATGATCCCGATCCTTGTCATCTATGCCGATACTCTCTCACTGATAGGCGGATATATTGCCATGAACTTAAGCGGAGACATGAGCTTTGGTTTGTATTTCTCCCAGGTTTTTTCGAGTTTGACTTTTCCCGATGTCATACCCTCACTAATTAAGACGTTTGCGTTCGGGTTTATAATCGGTCTCGTTGGTTCTTATGAAGGTTACAACGCTGAGCATGGGACCGAGAGCGTTGGAAAAGCCGCCAATGTTTCGGTTGTGATAGCTTCACTGCTCATAATAATAACGGATATGGTTGCTGTAGAGATTTCTAATATCTTCTATTAATATATTATGATGGATAAGAAACACGATAAAATACTAAGTACAGCCGCTGAAGGTAAGGTGATTCATATTTTAAACCTGCGCAAATCATTTGACGGAAATGATGTGTTGAAGGACATAAATCTCAATGTCAATAAAGGAGAAACCTTAATTACACTTGGTAAATCAGGCTCAGGGAAATCGGTTCTGTTGAAATGCATTGTAAGACTGATCGAACCCGATGGCGGCTCGATCAATGTACTCGGAGAAGATATTATTTCTCTTTCTCCTTCTGAACTGATGTCAATAAGAAGGAATATAGGATTTATTTTTCAAAGCAGTGCATTATATGATTCTATGAGCGTGAGGGAAAATCTTAAGTTCCCGCTCGTAAGGCATTTTAAGCTCAGCAAAACTGAAATTGAGGAAAGAGTGATAGATGTACTTGAGAATGTGGGGCTTAAAGAAGCAATAGATAAAATGCCTTCTGAGCTTTCCGGCGGAATGAGAAAACGCATCGGGCTTGCAAGGACGCTGATACTTCGTCCTGAAATAATGCTGTATGACGAACCTACCACAGGACTTGATCCTGCCACATCAAGGGAGATAAGCAGTCTCATCAGACAGATGCAGGAAAAATACAACGTGACCTCGATTGTAGTCACTCATGACATGGAATGCGTTCAAATTACGGCGGATAGAATTGTAGTTTTGCAGGACGGCACATTCACCCATTCGGGGACTTATCAAGAGCTGCAAAAATCCAATGATGAATTTGTAAGCTCATTTTTTACATGATAACAAAGTTTAAAATTATATAAAAATGGAAAAGAACTTAAATAAAAGAATAACTTTAGCGGTATTCATCGTGCTCGGTCTGGTGCTTTTTGTTGTAGCGATATTCGTTATCGGGAGCAAACAGAACCTTTTCACTCCGACGTTCGATCTGAAGGCGGTATTTGAGACCGTGAGCGGGCTAAAAGAAGGAAGCTCAGTGAGGTTCAACGGTATCAATGTCGGTTCGGTCAATCATATAGAGATTATCGGGGCGAATAAGGTTGCGATCATTATGACGATTGACAGCAAAGTAAAACCCTTCATAAAAATTGATTCAAAAGCAACGGTAATCTCCGAAGGTCTGGTCGGTAACAAGATAGTCGAGATAACCTCCGGAAGCAATACACAGCCGGGCGTTAAAGAAGGTGACTTTCTTGAAACCGTCAGACCGATCGAGACCGAGGACATTCTCAAAAGCCTTAAAGAGACGGGTGAGAACGCATCGCATATGATAAAAGACCTGGCAGACATAGTTTCAAAAGTGAACCAGGGCAAGGGAACACTGGGCGAGCTTGTGAATGACGAAAGTCTTTACAGGCACATTGATTCTACAATGATGACTTTCATGCAATCCACAGGTGAAGTCAACCGCCTGCTGAGCACTATCACGAACAGCGTGGATGTAATATCAGGTGATATTATGGGGCTGACGCCAAAAATAAAAAGCATCACTTCCGATATTGCAGAAATATCCAGGAAGATGAATTCGAGCGAAAGCCTGGTCGGTACCCTTCTTACGGACACAGCGTTCGCGAATAACCTGAAACAAACGATTGCAAACGCAAACCGGACTACAGCTGAACTTGAGAAGGGTTCTTTCAGCTTCGCCCAGAATATGGAAGCTCTGAAACACAATTTTCTGTTCAAAGGATATTTCGAAGATATAGGTTACTGGGATAAAACGGGCTGGGAAAAAGATATCTATAATAAAGGCGAACAGCTCCGCTTAAAGGAACAGGAATTGAACGAAAGGGAAAAGAAGCTCAACGAACTCGAAAAACAAAAAGAGGACCAGCAGAAACAGGACACCGGAAAATAAAGAAAGTAAACTTTCCTTACTCATCGAGTCTGAAAATTAATAGGAATTTACCAACCGGGAAAATAATTTCGCTTCGTGCGGCAATTGAGGAATTAATAATGACCGAATTTAATTTTCATTAGTGAAGATTCGGTAAGAAGAACCACCATTTCTTAAACAATTGTAAAATAAATATTAACATCAATTTTTACATTTCTAATAATTGAAATTATCAATAAAATAAGAGATTAATATCAACTTAAATCATGAAAAGATATAAAAATAACATAATCATCTTCCTGATTTTCACTTTTGTTGTATTGCCGTTCACAAGGCAATCAGTCTATTCGCAGACCGAAACCCGCACTGAAGGAAAATACACGTACCAATTTGTTGACGGTGACCCTATGAAAGCAAGGATATACAAGCTTGCGAACGGGCTTACCGTTTATATGACCGTCTACAAAGATGAACCGAGGATACAAACGTTCATACCTGTAAAGGTCGGCAGCAAATTCGATCCGCATGAGACAACAGGACTTGCACACTATCTCGAGCACATGATGTTCAAAGGTACCGACAGGTTCGGAACAAAAGATTATGAAAAGGAAAAGGTATACCTGGATCAGATCATCGGCCTTTTTGAAGTATACCGTCATACAACCGACCCGCAAAAAAGAAAAGAGATATATCACCAAATTGACAGTGTTTCCGGAATAGCATCGGAATACGCTATAGCCAATGAATATGACAAGATGGTAAGCGGATTAGGAGTCAAGGGCACTAATGCCTGGACATCGGTCGAGCAAACGGTCTACACGAATGACATCCCCTCGAACCAGCTCGAAAAATGGCTGACAATTGAAGCCGAAAGGTTCAGGCATCCTGTAATGCGCCTTTTTCATACGGAACTTGAAGCAGTATACGAAGAGAAGAATATAAGCCTCGATAATGATGGGAGCAAATTGTGGGAAGCATTGTCCGCGGGATTATTTCAGAAACATCCTTATGGAACACAAACAACTATAGGAACTATCGAACATCTGAAGAACCCTTCCCTAAAAACACTGATAAAATACCGAGAAACTTATTATGTCCCAAACAATATGGCAATATGTCTCTCGGGCGATTTCGATCCCGATGAAGCTATAAAGCTGATCGATGAAAAATTCGGGGGACTGCCTTCTGAGCCGGTCCCGCCATTTATTCCGCCGGTGGAAAATCCTATCACGAAACCAATAGTAAAAGATGTTTACGGCCCTGATGCCGAGGAAGTAGAAATAGGTTATAGGTTCGGAGGCTTTTCTTCACGGGATGCAGATATGATATCTATTATCAGCGAGATTCTGTCAAACGGAACTGCAGGATTATTGGATCTGGATCTTAATCAGAGCCAGAAGGTTCTGGGTTCCTCTGCAGATGCGGATTTAATGAAAGATTATTCAACTTTTAATCTCAACGGCAAGCCGAAAAAAGGACAAACTCTGGAGGAGGTAAAAGAACTTCTCCTTTCAGAAGTCGATAAAATAAAATCGGGTGATTTCCCGGATTGGCTGCAGGAAGCTATCATAAATAATATGAAGCTTCAGCAGACAAGATCACTGGAAAGCAACCGCAGGCGCGGCTATGCACCGTGGGAAACAGCCGTAAACCGGATCAATACTTTATCAAAGATCACTAAGAACGAAATTACCGCGTTCGCTAAGAAACATTTCAATAATAATTATGTTGTGGTCTATAAGCGGACAGGTGAAGATAAAAATGTACAAAAGATAAAAAAGCCTCAAATAACACCAGTTAAAGTGAATAGGGGCGAACAGTCAGAATTTCTAAAGAACATACTCGGTACAAAGGCACCTGAAATAAAACCCGTGTTCCTTGATTACAGGGAAGATATTCAGCAGAACGTATTAAAGAGCGGGGTTCAGCTGTTATATAAACACAATTCGGAAGACAATACCTTTAACCTGTACTATGTTCTTGACATAGGAACGAATAATGATAAAAAGCTGGGTCTGGCTATAGATTACCTGCCGTATCTCGGTACTTCTAAGTATACTCCGGCACAGCTAAAGCAGGAGTTCTACAAAATCGCTTGCTCATTCTCCGTCTCAAGTTCCAATGACCAGGTATATGTAAGCTTAAGCGGACTTGATGAGAATTTTGAATCGGGATTAAAGCTCTTCGAAGAATTTTTATCGGATGTTCAGCCGTACAAAGCAGCGTTGGATAACCTTGTGGAAGATATACTTAAAGTGAGAGCGGATGATAAGCTTTCGCAGAATAAGATATTATGGAACGCCATGTACAGCTATGGAGAATACGGACCAAAGTCCCCGTACACTAACATTCTTACTGAATCGGAGCTCAAAGCACTTTCTCCCGAAGAACTGGTTTCTATAATTAAGGGCATAACATCTTACAAGCATCTCGTATTGTATTATGGTCCCGAAGGAATCGAACCGGTAACAGACATTCTAATCAGGGATCACAAAGTACAGGATATACTTAAGCCCGTTCCTGAGAGGGTTATCTACCCGCAACTTGCCACCGATGAGAATAAGGTATATGTGGTAAACTATCCCGATATGGTCCAGGCGGAAATAATATTTTTATCGAAAGACGGGGTTTACAATAAAGACCTTGTCCCGGAAATTTCTATGTTCGATGAATATTTCGGCGGCGGGATGTCAGGAATAACATTCCAGGAAATGCGTGAATCAAAAGCATTGGCTTATGCAGTATTTTCATCCTTCAGGATACCTGCTAGAAAAGACGAGTCACATTACGTTATAGCATATATCGGGACACAGGCGGACAAATTGCCTGAAGCTATGAGCGGGATGCTGGATCTGCTTAATAACATGCCCGTATCAGAAAATACTTTCAACTCATCTAAGAACAGCCTGCTCCAGCAGATCGAAACAAGCAGGACAACAGGTGCAGGCGTTCTGTTCAGTTATCTTAACGCGCAGAAGCTGGGGCTCGATTATGATATACGCAAAGATATTTATGATCAGGTACCGTCAATGGCCATGTCCGACATTAAACTATTCCAGGAAAAATATGTGAAGGACAGAAATTACACAATACTGGTTCTCGGTGATAAAAATAAGCTTGACATGAATACACTTGAGAAATACGGCAAGGTTCAGTTCCTAACGCTCGATGAGATTTTTGGGTATTAGAAATGAACGCTATTTAGGCAAGGGAGACAAGAGCAAAAAAGTGATATAAAAATGAAGAAAATATTTTTCTTAATATTACTTCTTTTTTTGGACGAACAAAATTACGCACAGTATGAATATAAATACTTAGATTCAATCCTTGTTAGTATACAGCCCGATAGCATTAAACAAACTGATAATAATCAATTTATTCAATTTAGAATAAGAAATAAGTGTACTCAAACACTAATTACAATTGAAGAGGTGGTAATTGCCGGTTTAACAGAAGGGATATATATATGGCCTAGACCATATCAAAATTCTGTTGATTTCTTATCTCTACGGTCAAAAGATTATGCGATTGATTATGGTGATGGACGTGTTTTTGTTATTTATAATCACTTACCGAAATTTCTCATTATTGAACCAGGTAAGATAAAAGTAATTAAAGTATCGCTTAGTCCTTACTGGAATGTAGTTAAAACTTCAAATTGGCGTGTTGGTGGAGATATTTTTTTAGCTTTAAAAGATATTTTGGATCTTAAGATTAAATATGATTTTCCTAATGACATGGAGAATTATAACAATCATATAGATTACGCTGATACAATCACCATAATTCCTAAAACACTAGAAGCTCTGAGAGAAGAAAATAAAATAGAAGATGATACAAAACAAAGTTATGAAAAGTTGAATGATATTTTTATAATTTCTCCCGGATTTGATAAAAACAAATGAATTATTTTTCATTCCCCTGCCAAGGTTCTCATAAAAGTTATCGTTCCCTTGTCTTGTTTACTACTTCACTTCAGCTTATTTCCGTAGTTCCTTAAAATATTCCTTAAAAATATATTCGAAGGTTCCTCTGCGAACTTTCTGTCAATCTCTGCTTTTACAATATCCTTATTTTCCACAAGAGCTTTATCGAGAATATCCCGTTGGAAATAAAAATTGAATGGTGTTACATACTTGTATTCGTATTTTGAAATGATGCCTGAAAATTTCGGCAGGTCCCTTACAAAGAGCAATGAACGGTCATTCCAGAATATGAGCTTCCATTCCCTGCTTTTGCAGAAATAAGAAATAACATTCTTTCTCATCAGATCAGGTTCGGATACTATATCAGGTACAACGCAAATCGAGTAATCGAAATTATATCCCTGTATCTTCTTTTCATAGCCGGGATTTTTCGAATAGATAACCTGGTACTCATTCATTATGCTGTCGTTCAGATCGCGGCTGTCGAAAAAATCCTTCTTCCCCTGAAAATTCCATAAGAAAAATCCCCCGCACTCAAAGGTATTGAAAGGTCTCTCACCAATATCCTGTATATTATTTTCCCTTATAAAATTGAACATTGCGACCGGATAATAATTGCTGTCGAGCCCGATACCCGCAAACCTTGCGTACTCCAGATACGAGTGGTACAGTTTATTATTCGGGATGTTCACGATAAGATACAGCAGTACCAGAGAAATAATAACCTTCATAGCAGGATTATCAAATATGAATGCTTTTATCTTTACGCTCTGGATTTTTTCAAGAGTATAATTGAAGGAATTTATCAGAAACACTGGTATGAGTACAAGGTAATCGACGGTAAACCTGATTGCTCTTACGGAATTGAGAGCAAATATTGTGTAGAATAATGCCGGGAAAAGCTCCTTTTTCCTATAAGACCTGTATAATATCAGCAAACCCGTAAATAAAAGTATTATATAGAGTGTATTATGCAAGCGTCCCGTTGCTTTAGGGTCGAACGGGGAGATCCATTCCATCACTGCTTCATGAAGCATATT
>JBEKSX010000078.1:0-19536 GCA_049516635.1 Ignavibacteria bacterium
ACAGCAGTTGACGGGAGCTTTACGATTAATAATGTTACGAAGCCTTATGACGTTTACGTGATGAGTTCTACAGGAGTTTTCGGAGTAAAAGGGTTGACGATTACCAATCCTTATCTGCCGGGCTCTATTAATGCCTCTTCTATTCTCGCTATAAGTGTGACAATTCCAATGGTCCCTTCCGGTTCTAAAGCAACCATTATGTTTCAGGATACTGTTTCAGGAAAGATTTCGGGATACGGGGAAATTCTTGCCGGGCAAAATATCGGATCTATTTTAATGGGAGGAACTAATAACCAGCCGGTAGCAGGCAATGTTTATGTTTTAGAATATATTCTTAGTGGAGGCGTTGTATCCTCATATAGCGGATATGCCGAGCAGCCGCTAACATTTACTTTCGGAGGAGCCGCGTCGGTTACTTTTTATTCTCTATTAGGCGGGCTTGGATCTTCAACTGTTTCAGGAACTGTAAATGGTTCCGGAGGTACTAACTTAAAGGCTCAGCTCTATGTTAACTTTGGAAGCAGGAACAACATTGTTCACAGCGGCGGACTTATTCAGAATATCGATATAAGCGGCAATACGGGTACATTTAATTTTATCGTGCCTACCTTAACTTCACCTACACCTCTATTGAATGTTTTAGCAGTCACAGTAGGTCCTCCTAAAGCTCAAAGAATGAAAACCTTAATTGCAGGTTCATCGGGGGCGGTGATAAATATTGATGCTATTCCTACTCTTACAACCCCTGCCAACAATGCAAGTAATGTAGATACTACTACCGTATTTTCATATACAGACGGCGCAGGGACTGGAATACATTTTATCCGTTTAACTCCAACGGGGCCAAGCGGCAATCTCTTTCAAATTATCACTAAAGGAACTTCATTTACTATTCCAAATCTTGCAGCATACGGCTATTCATTGGGATCAACGGCCACATATTCATGGGGTGATAACGGTAAAATAATGGATATGAACAGCACCGATGATTTCAGCACACAATTTTTTGATGTTAATCCTGCAGTGATGGGTATCACTCAATCTGCAGCATTTATTTTTACGTCCAGATAGATACTGGAATTTAAAACTGTGCCGTGAGTTTCGCCGGTTCAATTCCGACCCTGCCTGCCCGAGGCAGGCGGGGCAACTTATCATTCGAACTGAGAAAACGAAAATATTAATTGTTTTATTCTTGAAATCTTTTTAAATATTTAAATATAATTTCTCTTAAACGAATAATTTATTTCCTTTACAATGTTTGTTTATTTTTTAGGAGTTTTGTATATCAATATTAAAATTTTCACTCATAGATATAATAATTTTTTAATAAGAACCATGAAGATAACAAAATACTTTCTGTTTTTGTTTTTATTATCATTTTATCAAAGTATCTATTCTCAGCCGGGGATATGGCAGACAATCCAATCAAGCCCGAGCGTAATGCTGCAGGATTGTTACTTTCTCGGTAACGGACTTAACGGTTGGAGCATAGGAGCTACAGGTACATCGGGGAATTATATCTCGACAGTCTGTGTAACAACTAATGGAGGAGCAAATTGGAATTCTGTTTCTTTTACAAATACGACAAGCATGACGGGGGTTTGCTTTGCTGATGCACAAACAGGATGGGCAGTTGGTTCCGGAGGATCAATCATGTATTCGACCAATGGCGGTTATAACTGGACCCAGCAAACATCACCAACAGGAAGATTGCTGGCAAAAGATTGGTTCATAAATTCACAGACGGGTTGGGCAGCGGGAGGTTGGCAGGATGGCTCATCATACCTTGTTATTAAGACTACCAATGGCGGGCAATCGTGGATAGACCAGAGCTTTAGCTCAGGTGCGTATTCCTGTGAATCAATTTTCTTCATCAATGACCAGACCGGATGGGTTGGAGGTCGTGATAATACACTCGCACCTCATATTCACAAGACCACAGACGGCGGCAATACATGGACAAGACAAACCCTTCCTTCTTTGGGATCTAACGCGGGTATCGCTTCAATTAAATTTGCAACTATAAATAAGGGATGGGCTTCATCAACCAGCATATATAACAATGGTCCGGTCCTTTTTACTTCAGATGGCGGTAATACATGGACAGTTCAGTACTCGACAAACCTGCACTACCACGTATTGGACGTAAGAGATTCGATGTCTGTTGCTGTTGTAGGAGTTAAAATATTATCACCGCAAGCTGAAAAAGTATTTGTTACGACTGATGGCGGAAATAACTGGAGCCAGTATACTCCCCCTATTCTTGGTTACACTTATGGAATCAGCTACAGAGGAACGAATATTTGGATATGTTCAAACAACACCCAGATCTTGCGGGGGTCAAATAACGGGGCTTCCTGGGTAACTCAGTTTATTGCCCCGCGGTGGCGTTCAATTGCCTGGAGTACCCCTTTAATCGGTTGGATAACAGCAGGTACGAATGTGGGTACTGATGGTGTTGCTTTGAAATCGACCGATGGCGGGAATACATGGATTAATGACCCATTATCTCCCGGCGGTTCTCAGGTTTATTTTGTAAACGCAAATTTTGGCTGGATGTTCTTTGAGGGGAATAATTCTTCTTTATACAGAACCACGAACGGGGGAATTAACTGGATACAGACATATATTTCAAGCGGAGGGGTATGGATAGGAAGAATAACTTTTGCATCACAGAATACCGGATGGGCATATGGAGCGAGCGGGAAGATCGTTTATACTACCAATTCAGGTGTATCATGGACTAATCAAAACGTTGGTTCCGCTAACTATATAGATGCTGTTTATTGTGTCAGTGAAAATGAGGCGTGGGCAGGGGGCGGGTATGGCGGAGGCAGCGGTTTTATTTCTTATACATCAAACAGCGGGCAAACCTGGACTCTACAAACACCTTCATCTTCAAGTATGGTCAACGATATCTATTTCATTAATAATACAACCGGCTGGGCTCTTAATTATGGCGGTACTACACAGAATACTACAAACGGAGGTCAGACGTGGTCAGCTTCAGGTTCTATTCCTAATTATTATGCTATGAGAATTTTCATGCTTGATACTCTTACCGGCTGGATAGCGGCATACAATTACGGAAGCTCTACAGATCAGAAGGGTTATATATACAAAACTTCCAATGGCGGGAATACATGGGTACAGGAATGGGTTTCACCGCTTGTGGGGACCGACCTTGCTGACCTTAAAAATCAGAATAATACAACACTCTGGTGTACCGGTAATAACAGTACTATACTAAAATACGATATACCTGTTGGTATAATAATTAATTCAGAAGTCGTGACAGAATTTAGTTTGGGTCAAAATTATCCCAACCCCTTTAATCCAAATACAGTTATTAATTACAATTTACCTAGAAGCAATTTTGTCAAACTCGTTGTGTATGATGTATTAGGAAATAAGATTAAGACACTTGTTAATGAAAGACAACGAGCGGGTAAGTACGAGGTTGAATTTGATGGAAGTAATCTGCCGAGCGGGGTATATTTTTATAAAATTAATACAGATGAGTTTAATAACGTAAGGAGAATGGTGCTTCTTAAATAGAATATTAATATTGCCCGAAAAGAACCTTTTAAATACATTATATATATAGATTTGTTTATCGTTCATATACTTCAGAAGCAATATTTTGTTTTTCCAGCAATAATTTTATTTTTACGAGCATTTCTTTATTTATGTGCGTGATATATTCCGAAGGATAACCTCTGTCCAGCGAATATAGCTGTACTTTGATCGGTGAAATCTTTTTTAACCGGATTATCCAATCAGAAATGTTTTTATCATTATAATTTCCCTGTTTTCCGCCAGTAAATAGTGTCTGTATAGTAACATCCTTCAAGGCAGATAACCCTTCAGTAATTTTATCAAGGTTAATTCCTTCAGCAGGATTATTATAAGAACGAAAAGTATCCTCATTTCCTGCATCTAATTTCATGATCCGCACATCGAGCTTTGAAAGAGCTGTTTTGATATCCGGTTCGTTCACTTTGGTTGAGTTTGACAAAATAGCGGTTTGTGACAACGGCGATACTTTGTTTCTTATCTTTAATACTTCATCTACGATTTGGGGGAATTGCGGATGAAGAGTCGGCTCTCCATTTCCCGAGAAAGTAATATAAAGGGGATATTCTCCTTTGTTGTTTGTAATAAGATTAACCGTGTAAGTAATTAGAGCTCTTTCGAGGGTGTCAGATATATCACCGACTGAAGGCAGGTCAAAATTCCTTTCGATGACATTTGTATGATAGCTGGTCCAGCCGTACTGGCAATAGAGACAATCGAATGAACAGATCTTCTTGTCAAACGGCATGATATTGACACCAAGAGAGGTGCCGAGTCTTCTTGAATTCACAGGACCGTAAATGATTCCCTTTTTTAAAGCAATTGTAGACATATGCTTAGTAGTTATTTAAAAGTGTCTTTACAGTAATCCGGATATTATCCCTATCGTCTATTTTTAATAAAAGCATAAATTGGTTAAATATTATTATGTAAAAATAGTTAAATAATGGTTGGCAGGCAACAACCGATTTTTAATAGTTTTATACCATCCAATTATACATGATTTTCAGTATGAAAACTAATCTCTAAGAATTTATTGAAGGTAATGTAGTATTCATATATTGATAAAATTTTAATTAGTATATTTGTTAGTTCATTAAAAATAATACAAAATTTTTCGGGGTGTAGCGTAGCCTGGTTTATCGCGCCTGCTTTGGGAGCAGGAGGTCGCAGGTTCAAATCCTGCCATCCCGACAGATGCCATATTTCACATATATTCTTTTCAGCGAATCGACGAACAGGTATTATGTTGGAAGTACACAAAATATGATAAACAGGGTTTCGATCGACTAAAAGTGGTAAGCCGTGGAGGATTGTTACATTTTTTGAATATGAGTCAAGATGTGAAGCAATGAAGCAAGAAAATAAGATAAAGCATCGGGGAATAAAAAGATTCCTATTGGATAATGAAATAAAAACTGCTTCGGTTTAGAGCGTGGCGCCTCGGCGCCAAGGTCGCAGGTTCAAATCCTGCCATCCCGACATTTGGGTTGGAGGTTCCCCGAGAACTCGGGGTCACCCCGACAGATGAGTTGCTGCCTCAAAGTTTGAAATCTTTGGCTTCAAAATCCGGGCTGTTTCAAGAACGATTTTTCAAAGAAAAATCATTTGAAAAACGAATAATTTCAAATCCGAAATTTTTATTTCGGATTTTTGAAACAACCCTTTTTATTCACGTTAATAGGGCTTAATTCCATATGTTCACCCTATTATTTCAATTATTGAATTATATTCATAAAATTGTTAAATTTGATAAAATAAAATCACGTTTTTAAGTGATAACTGCTAATTTTAATATTCTCTATATTTGTTATAACCCCTTCTCAGAAAACGTTCTTTTTTTCCTTTTTTTAAGTTTTTTTCAAAATCCAGCTAATTAATGCAAAGAACTAAAAATATATCCATTCGACCAAAGAATATTAAGGACCATCGAAGTGATGATTTTAAGCAATATCTTGATATTGCCGGCGTGATGCTTTTAGTCCTGGATTCTGATGGGAAAGTCTTATTAATTAATAAAAAAGGATGTGAAGTACTGGGATATAATGAGGATGAAATAATCGGTGTTAATTGGTTTGACAATTTTCTTCCCCAAAGGATATCGGATATCGTGAAGATGGTATTTAAAAGGTTGATGAAAGGAGGAGATCCGGGAGAATATTATGAAAATCCGATACGCAGAAAAAATGGAGAAGAAAGGATTATATACTGGCACAGCTCCCTCTTATATGATGAAAATGGCAAAGTGAACAGCATTTTAAGCTCCGGAGAAGATATAACCGAATTCCGGAAAATACAGGATGAACTGAAAAGACGATCGGTAACCATGGAAATCCTCTATACTCTTTCCCGGGAAATCAGCATTTCCGCTGATCTTTCCGATCTTCTAAAAAGGATTGGTAATGTAATTACCGGCATCTCAATGGTTCTTAGCGGAGGATTTTATTTTCATGACGTTAAATCTAACAGTTTCACCCTTATTAGTTCTTTTGGAAATGAGCTGTATAATGACCTGCTGCCTGCCCGCCTGGACCGGTCAACCAGTATTGTTAAGGAAATATTAAAATCAAATACCGGGTTCAACGATGAAGCACCCATAGATGCTGGCAGGCCGAAACAGAAATTACGCAGACTCTATAACCCGATCTTTGCAGGCGATGAATTAATAGGTATCATGATTTTCATCATTAGTGATGAAAAGGAGTACGATATGGATTTCTTCAATATGGTGTCTTCAGAAACTGGGAGAGGAATCAAACGAAAACAGGCTGAAATAGCACTTAAGCAAAGCGAAGAAAAATTTTACACCATATTTCAAACAAGTCCCGATTCGATTGCGATTTCAACAATAGATGACGGTACATATCTCGCGGTTAACGAAAAGTTTACTGAGGTAACCGGTTTTACGCCTAAAGAGATAATTGGCAAAAACACGGCTCAAGTTGGTAGCTTCATAAGCTCAGAGGATAGAGAACAACTCCTGAAAGAGCTCAGAGAAAAAGGAAAAGTAACAAACTTTGAAACTGTTCTCCTCAAAAAAGACGGCTTTTTCAATGTTCTTATGTCTGCTAAAGTAATAGAATACGGCGGTATGCAGTGTATGCTTACCATTGTAAAAGACATTTCCGAAAGGATCAAAGCCGAGCAGGAAATTCTTGCAACAAAAGAGATGCTCGAAAAGATCACGAACACGTCACCTGCCTTCATAAGCCTGTATGACATTCAAAATGACAAAACGCTCTACAGCAATAAATCTCTTCTAAAGTCTGTTGGGTATGATGATGAAGATATCAAACGAATTGCCTCAACCCCTACAGAAAAAAGATTGGATATTTATCATCCGGATGACGTGAAAGTAATACAGGAATCTGACAGAAAGATCCTGGAACTTGAGGACGGAGAGATTTACGTATTGGAATTTAGGTTGAAGGATAAGAAAGGATTTTATCACTGGTTTCGTCATTCGACTGCGGTTTATCAAAGAGACGAAAGCGGTATCTCGGTAAAATCCGTTAATATATTCGAAAACATTACCGAGAGCAAGCGGGCGGAGGTAGAGTTAAGAAAACTTTCTGTGGCAATGGAACAAAGCCCGGTTACTATTGTGATCACAGATAAATCAGGTTCTATTGAATATGTAAACCCTAAATTTGCTGAACTTACCGGTTACACTTTCGAAGATTCGATCGGAAAGAATCCTCGAATTCTTCGTTCGGGTATGACCACGAAAGAAGAGTATAAGGAATTATGGGATACAATACTTTCCGGGAAAGTCTGGAGAGGTCAATTCTGCAATAAAAAGAAGTCCGGTGAATTATTCTGGGAAAATGCTACCATATCGCCTATTTTTGATGGACAAGGAAATATAACTCACTTCTTGGCTGTAAAAGAGGATATCACAGGGAAGAAAAAATCCGAAGAACTGATAGTTAACCGTAACAAAGAGATAAGCTTATTGTATGAAGCGGGTAAAAAATTATCTGCAACTCTAGATCTGAACGAATTGTATGACAGCATGTATTTTACAGTTTCGGAAGTTGCAGATTGCGATGATTTGTTTGTTTCTACGTATAATGATGAAAGTAAGTTAATAACATATTTCTACCTCAGGTCCAAAGAAACTAAAGAGAGAATAGATGTTAGCAATATACCGCCGATACCTCTTGCTCCTCCGGGTTATGGCATTATAAGCGATGCCATTCATACAGGGGAATCGAAGATCATAGATGATTATCAGGAAAGCTTTAAGAAAGTTAAAACATCATATGTGATAAACGAAAAGGGCGGTGTGCTTGAACAAAACAAACCTGAAAGCGACCGCAAGCCGAATTCAGCTATGATTGTTCCTATCAAGCTTGAATCGAAGGTTTTTGGAGTGGTACAGATATTCAGCTTAAAAAGGAATGCTTTCAGTACTGAACAGCTTAATTTTGTGGAATCACTGATACATCAGGTAGCTCTTGCCAATAATAATGTGATCCTGTATCAAAAAGCGCAGGATGAAATAAAAGAAAGGCGGATTGCCGAGGAATCGCTGCTCAGGAGCGAAGAACGCCTCAGACACTTTGCTGAAACCGTACCCGATGTATTGTATCACATAGATCTAATAACCGGGAAGTATGATTTTATTTCACCTTCATTGGAAAAAATGTTCGGTTACTCCGTTCAGGATGCTTTGAATGACAGGATGGGATTTATAGAAAAAACGCTGCACCCCTACGAAAGAGAAAGGGTCTTAAAACTGATGGATGAGTTTATTCAGGGAGGGGTATCCGAAAAACCGTTCGAAATCGAAACAAGAATGATACGCACTGACGGTACTGTCATCTGGGTCCGGGATGTAATACGATACTCATGGAGAGGACCATTAGCCGTAGCGGCCAGCGGTATCCTGAGTGATATTTCCGAAAGAAAACACGAAGAGGAAAAACAGAAGCAAAGAAATGAACAGATAATCATGCAACAGTCTTCGTTGCTCGAAATGTCAAAACTGACCGATGGCGATATTGATTCATCCATGAAAAATATAACTCATATCACTGCGAATACTCTTAATGCCGATAGAGCAAGTATTTGGCTTTTCGATGACAGTAAAAGTAATCTGATATGCAATAACATGTTTGTCAGAGAAACCGGTATGCATAAATCCGGCATGAAACTTGACAAAGAAAATTATAGTAAACTGTTCGATTATATAGAGTCCGATGAAAGTGAATACCATTCATTCTCAAAAGCACCTGCGGAAATGAACGAATCAACCGTAATTAATTTTGACCAGTTTAACACCACTTCATCTATTATTGCCAGGATCAGGCATCACGGAGAAGTTACGGGATTTATTTATTTCGAATCTAATAATCTCGAAGGAAAGGAGTGGACGACCGAACAGCATGATTTCATCTTATCTACGTCAAGTTTTATTGCTGTTGCATTGGAGTCCGATGAAAGACAAAAAGCAGAACAGGAAATACTCAAATCGCTTAAAGACAAAGAGCTCCTGCTGAGGGAGATACATCACAGAGTGAAAAATAATTTGGCGGTAATTTCTTCGCTTCTTTATCTTCAATCTAAAAAAACTCAGAACCAGGAAGTACTGGATGCTCTTCTTGAAAGCCAGATGAGGATCAAGTCAATGGTACTTGTGCACGAAAAGCTGTACAGGTCGAAAGACCTTTCGAGCATCAATTATGCAGGATATATTCAGTCCCTTGCTACAACTTTGTTCAGATCTTACGGTTATGACAGCAAAAAGATCAAGCTTGAGCTGGATGTTAAAGAATTATACCTGGATACCGACAGCGCAACAAACCTGGGCTTGATCATAAATGAGCTTATTTCAAATGCGGTTAAACACGGTTACCCGGACGGAAGAGAAGGCAAGGTAACTATCAGCATGAACGTAGATGAGAGAGGTGTTTATACTCTCATGGTAAAAGATGATGGAAAAGGTGTCCCGCCGAATTTTGATATAAACGGAACCGATACCCTAGGTCTCAAATTGGTGTCAACTCTTGTGGAACAGCTTGAAGGAACTCTGCAAGTTGAGAGCAATGAGGGTACTTGCTTCAAGATCCAGTTTTCCAAACACGGTTAATCCTAATGTCTCACCCCGAAACTTCACATTTTTCTATATTCATTGACCTGAATTCTAAAATTTTGCAATTATTTTGCACCTCATTTGATTATATCTCATAAGACGCAAAATATCGAAGCCTTAAAGAATTTAGCAAATTCCCCAGAAATCATGATAAAGTGCCCGTGCTACTATGGATTAATATATTGGGTGTAAATTTTTATTATACACATTATATTTACAGTTGCTTCAGGCGTAAGTTTTTTATTTTTTATTAAAAGAATTATGGGTTACTATACCCTCATAACAATATTGTTTATCCTACTCAGCAGTCCAGTACTCCATTCACAGACTGCTGAGGAATTTTTTTATAGAGGCAACGAAAAAAGTGAAAAAGGGGACTATTACGGTGCCATTGAGGAGTATTCTAAATCCATTGAGTTAGAACCAAATTTTTCCGGAACTTACAACAATCGCGGTAATACCTACCTGATATTGAAAAAGTATCCTGAAGCAATTAATGATTACTCCAAAGCGATCGAACTAAAGCCGGATTATACATCTGCATTTTATAACAGGGGAATTTCGTACCTGGCGCTGAAACAATATGAAGATGCTGCAAAAGATTTTTCTTCGGCAATCGATCTGAAGAAGGGTTATGTAGCTGCTTTTTATAACCGCGGGACCTGCCTGTATGCTCTCAAGAAGTATGATGATGCCATAGCAGATTATACCAGAGCCATCGAGCTGACGTTAAATTATGCCGATGCATACTACAACCGCGGAAACGTATATTTCGATATGAAGAATTATGAGGATGCGGTGAAGGACTTTTCAAAAGTGATACAATTAAAACCCGATTTTACCGATGCTTATTACAAGAGGGGGATAATTTCTCTTCAATCGAAGATCTATGACAGCGCAATTGTGGATTTTACCCGGGTCGTTTCGCTTGATCAGGATAATAAAGACGGTTATTTCAACAGGGCTGCAGCATTTAGTGAGCTAAAGAAACTTCCTGAAGCTATAAAAGATTTTACGAAAGTGATCGAGCTGAAACCTGACTTTCCTGATGCTTACTACAGACGCGCGAATCTGTTATTTGATTTGGGAAAGCTCGAAGACGCTGTCAAAGATTATTCGAAAGTTGTACAATTGGTACCTGATAGATCCGATGCATATTATAACAGGGGGATGGCTTACTATAAACTTGAGAAATATGAAGATGCTGTCAGCGATTTCACTAGAGTACTGGAATTACGACCTGATGATGCTGACTCATATTTCAGCAGAGCAGAAGCATATATGGAGCTGAAGAA
This sequence comes from Ignavibacteria bacterium, assembly GCA_049516635.1. Lineage (GTDB taxonomy): Bacteria > Bacteroidota > Ignavibacteria > Tepidaquicellales > OLB5 > JBEKSX01. The sequence goes on from JBEKSX010000078.1 coordinate 10,969, forward strand.
ATATGAAGAGGCAGTAAATGATTATTCGAAGGCTATTGAAATGAAACCGGATGATGCTGTCACCTATAATAACAGGGGATATGCGTACGAAGAATTGAATAAGTATGATGACGCTGTAAAGGACTATTCAAAAGCCATAGATATAAAACCGGATTATGAACTTGCACTCAGAAACCGTGCCAATATATATATATCACTGCAAAAGTACGAAGAAGCAATCAAAGATTTTACAAAGACACTCGAATTAAATCAAACCGACTATCTTGTTTATCTGAAAAGGGGTTTTTCGTACTATATGCTGAAGAAATATGAGCTGTCATTAGACGATCTGCTAAAAGCGTATGAAATAAACCCCGGTGACCCGCAGATTCTAATATTGCAGGGTCATATCCATTCGGAGCTTGAGAAATATGATGATGCACTCTCGGATTACACTAAATCTATTGAACTCGATCCGACCCAGATAAACGCGTATGCAGGTAAAGGCAAGGTCGAAATTAAGCTTGGTAAGACAGGTGATGCCTGCAAAGATCTTAAAAAAGCCCAGGAAATGGGTGCTACAGATCTGGACGAATTGATAAAAAGCAATTGTAAATGAATTATTTTATATTTTTTCTGTCATTTCTTTTTTTAACACTATCTTATTCTCAGGGAAGATATCACAAGCCTGAGGATTTACGGGAAATAAAAGAAAAACATTTGCAGGATCTGCTTGATAAAAAAGAATTCTTTAAGCTCAGGACTTTTTTGACCGAAAAAAAAGACTCTATTGACTACCCGGCTTATCTCTACTATAATTCCTATGTTCAAAATGTATTTAATAAGCTTGACAGCTCGAATCAAAGCATCGATAAATTATTTTCTGAGTACAGATCGAGTTTAACCGATAGTATGTCAGCCCAATTGCTTCAGGTGAAGCTTATGAATTATTTCAATTTATATAATTACAAGGCAGCATACCAAACCGGACAGTTCCTAATAGAGAAATACAGGGATCACCTTGACACGACTGAATATAATGATATCGTGAATTTCAATGTAATGCTGGATGCATTATCCGATGTACCTGCCCAGAAAATTACATTTGAAGGTGACGCAGAAATATCCTGGAGGAGGGATTCTTATAATTATATGTATATCCCGGTTACACTCTCGAATAATGATTTCGAATTTGTTTTTGACTGCGGCGCCAATCTTTCCACTCTTAGTAAAAGCACTGCACAGAAGATAGGGTTAAAATTCCTCTCCGGCAATATTGAAGGTAAAGGGTCTACAGACATAAAAGTAAGTATAGAATACGGAGTCGCCGATAGTATTCGCATCGGACCTATCCTGATCGAGAATGTAATTTTTGCCGTCCTTCCTGATGAGCAATTGGAATTTCCGGAAGGGAATTTAAAGATCAAAGGCATTATAGGTTATCCCATAATGCATCAATTAAAGGAAACAAGGTTCTATAAAAATGGTAGGCTTATGATACCGAAGGAATCCACACGTAGTGATTTATCCAATCTGGCTTTGGATGGACTTTCACCGGTTGTATCCTTTGCTACTGACAGAGATACTCTTATTTTCACATTTGATTCTGGCGGTAAAAAAACAGTATTGTATAAAGCCTATTTTGATAAATATAAAGAAGATATTCTAAAAAATGGTGAGTTCAGGAAAATCGAACGCAGGGGAGTAGGAGGGACGGTGAATGAAGAAGTGTATACACTCAAAGATTTTAATTTTTATGTAGGAGATAAAAAAGCTACTTTACCTTCTGTAGATGTTTTCATAAAATATTATGAGCCCGAGAAATTGTATTACGGAAGGATAGGTCAGGATGTTATTTCTCAATTCGATGAAATGATAATGAATTTTGACGAAATGTATGTTTCTTTTAAATAAATGGACTGTTTTTACGCTTTATCAATTGGTTTAAAATAGTGTCTTTTTCAAAGAACTATTATTAAATTGCTATTGTTATATTAATTGTGTATGTTACACATGATTGAAAGCAAGGAAAGTTAGTTAAAGCTTTCGATTAATTAGGTTACTAATATCGAATATTTCTTTTGGGAGCAATTACTTCGATTTTCTTCGATTTAACCACATAGAAGATTCATTTTTTCCTAAATTTATCGGATTCGTCTTTTAACTTATCAATTCCATTTTAATCGATTTTTATAAACAAAATGTATCATTTATTCAGATGATACCAAATTAATTGCCCATGAAGGGCAGGAGAAAACTAAATGAATATCTATGTTGGAAACATTCCAAGAGAAACATCCGAATCAGCCATTCGTGAAGAATTTGAAAAATTCGGTGAGGTCACAAACGTAAGTTTGATAAAAGACAAATTTACCAATATGCTTAAAGGCTTCGGTTTTGTCGAAATGCCGAAGAAAGATGAAGCTGAAAAAGCGATCCAGAGTCTCGACGGACAAATGTTCAGCGGAAGACCGTTAACGGTCAATCCCGCCAAGCCGAGAACTGAATCTTCTCATGACAGACCAAGAAAATACAATACCGGCTATTAAAAGCCAGTAAGTTTCTTATCATTTAAAAACCGGTTTGCTGTAAAGCATTCCGGTTTTTTTATTTATGATCGATTTTATTTGCGGATATTTTCCACTATCCGGTAGTTTGAGCTTTCAGACGTTCATTCTTGATACGTTCCAGACGCATGGATAATGTTCTAAAATGGCGGATTGGCACACCCAGAAAATAAGCTCTGAATATATACCACCAGAAGCTCCGTTCGATGAGTGATTTATCTATCAGATGTTCTATTTTCTTATGTTCAACCGGGACCTGGCTCCAGTGTAATCCTGCTTTCATGTGGTGTATCGTATGATAACCGTTATTGAAAAGCAGAGCATTCAGAAATCCTGTGAAGTTACGTGAATGGTTCATTTCGGATTCTTCGTTTGCATGCACGTGCTGTACGTAATTAAATATCAGAACACTGAACAAAGAGACCTGCTGGGGTATGATGACAAACATCAATGCTTTTTTCCAGTCCAGCAAAACTGCTGCAGCGATCCATGAAGCGAGAACAATATACTGGGCTATGCATAAATAAAATTTTTCTCTATTCTTGTGCCATAGTTCCGAAAGATACTCTCTGATAGCTTTTTGCTGATAGAAACCGCTGATGGTAGGATAGGTCAGAAGAGTTATCAGGTTATTTTTCTCGCTAAACCTGTATGTTATAGTGTAATCGCCTATTCGGTTGTTCAGCCGGTGGTGATTTTTATTGTGTGTTGGTATCCATGCAAATATAGGGAAACCGTAAAACACGGTCAGCCACCAATCTGTGAATATATTAAAAACTTTGGATTTCCATATCGGGACGTGATTGTGGTTATGGGTCATAACTGCAACGGATACGGATAAAAATAAGTAAAGGGTATAAGAAAACGGATTCACACCTATTACTGTCCATTGTAGTATTAAGAGTGCAGTAGTAATAATCGCGTAGATTATACTTTTGATGTCTGCTTTGTACCTTAACATTGATTTTAAATTTAATTTGTAATAATAGTTTGTTATAGAGTAACGCCCGATTGGAATATTATAGAATTGTAATAGGGTGTTCGAGTATTTGGAAAACTTTTGTATTTAATTAGATTGGATAATATGTTGGAAGATTCAATGAGAAGGAGCCAGCAATATCACCAAAATGTTAATTTTTAATTAATTAATATAAGAACAACTACGTGAATTATATAACGTTACAATCTTTGTATTAATTCCCTTCGCCGGAGGCAAAATCCGGTTTTCTAAGGGATGACTCTTCTGGTAAAGAGAGAATAAAAATGAGATTTTATCAAATCTTATTGCGTTATATTATATAAAGAGTTCAGGTTTTTAACATATTTTAGTAATTAAAATGAAAAAAATAACATTTATTCTACTGATGATGATTATATCTTTAATCGGTAGAAATTTATATTCTCAATGGATCTACACTAATGGGCCTTATGGGGGAACGATCCAGGCTTTTAGTACTGCAGGCAGCAATCTTCTTGCAGGTACCGGGGGAGCAGGTGTTTATTTATCCACTAACAACGGTGCCGGCTGGACAGTGTCCAATTCGGGACTCGGCATCACTAATATTTATGCTTTTAGCGCTATGAGTTCCAATATTTTCTGCGGGGGATACGGAGGTGTTTATCTCTCCACTAATAACGGTGCAAGCTGGTCAGCCAGAAGTTCAGGGCTGCCTGCTGATATCAAGGCTCTTATAACAAACAGCTCTAACTTATTTGCAGCGGGTTCCAACGGAGTCTATCTTTCAACAAATAGCGGAACAAGCTGGACACAGGTCAATAACGGGCTTACAACGATAAATGTTCTTTCGCTCGTTTCGAACGGCAGCACGATATTTGCAGGCACGTTTGGCGGGGGATTATTTATGACCACCAATGCAGGCGCTAATTGGTTTCCTTCCAGCAATGGAATTACTACGAATTATTTTTATGCATTAACCGTTAACGCTTCATATGTATTTGCCGGAGGTAGTTCAACCGGAGGGGGAGTGTTCAGATCCTCGGATAACGGAAGCAGTTGGACTGCTGTTAATAGCGGGTTAACGAGTACGAATATTCTCTCTATGGGAGCTAACGGTTCTAATGTTTTCGCCGGCTCAGGGAGCGGATTATTCATGTCAACCAATAATGGTGACAACTGGACACTGCTAAGCAATGGTATTCCTCTTATCGGGATACAAGCGGTCTATCCGACAGGTTCCAATATATTTTCGGGAACACAGGGCAGTGTGTATCTCTCAACTGATAACGGAACATCCTGGAATGCCTCATCGAACGGGATCCGAAATCTCTTAACGCAGGCCATTGCCGCTTTCGGCTCAAATGTCTACTGCGGTACATGGGATGCAGGTGTGAATTTATCCACGGATAACGGTTTGAGCTGGCGTCAGATGAATTCGGGTATCACGAATCTGATAGTCTCCGCATTTGGTGCAATGGGTACAAATATCTTTGCCGCAACACAGGGAGGTATGTTTAAATCAACGAACAACGGTAATAACTGGGTTAATTCAAGTTCAGGGTTGACAGATAATCAATTATTCTCGATGGTTATAGACGGAAGTAATATGTATGCAGGTGCGGGAAGCGGGGTGTTCCTGTCAACTAATACCGGTGCTTCATGGACCAGGATAAGCAATGGTCTTCCTCTGTACCCGGTCTATGCACTTGCTGTAATGAACGGTAATATTTTTGCTGGTACGTGGGGAATGGGTCCATATATGTCAACAAACGGAGGCCAGAACTGGACATCCGTCAGTAACGGGATTGGCGCCTCAAGTATTGTGATAACGATGGCTGTGATAAGTAACACACTTTTCGCAGGGACCACAGTCGGGGTTTACAAGACAACCGATAATGGTTCTAACTGGACCCTATCGATTAACGGATTAACAACACCCTATACGCTTTACCTCTATCCTGTCGGTACCAACCTTTTTGCAGGTTCGTGGCAGGGCGGCGTATTCCTGACAACGGATATGGGAGCGAACTGGTCACCTGTCAGTACAGGTCTTACTAATTATGATGACAGGGCTCTTACTTTGTTCGGCAGTGACATGTATCTTGCCGCAGTGGGAGGCGTCTGGAAACGTCCCGTTAGCGAGATGGTGGGAGTGAATAAAATAAGCACTGAGGTTCCGAAGGAATTTAGTTTATATCAGAATTATCCTAATCCGTTCAATCCTTCGACCACGATCAAGTTTGATATCTCGGCATCATTTTCCCCCCTTAACCAAATGGGACATCCGGCACTTGACGGAGCGGGGGCAGGGGGGTTTGTGACATTGAGCATATATAATGTTCTTGGAGATGAAGTTGCTAAATTGGTAAATCAAACGCTACAGCCGGGTCATTACGAAATCTTCTGGAATGCATCAAATTATTCCAGCGGTGCATATTTCTATAAGCTTTCAGCAGGTGATTTCACACAAACCAAACAGATGATATTACTGAAATAAATAGATATGATTGTTGGGGTCTCCAACCACACTCATATGGTTACTCTGAGTGAGCGCAGCGAGTGAAAAATATTATTATTCGGTCAGGTCAAAAGCCTGACCTTTTTAATTATCATTTTACATCGGTATAATGCTTATTATATGGATAGATGTTCAAATTATATAAATCGGGTTAGAAAACATCATCCAAATAATTTGTGCTTTCCTCGGTGTGCTGATTACGATTATTACATTATTGCCCTCTGTAAAAGAATATTATCAGAAAAAGGAATAAAATGGTCAGGTTATTTCTTTTTCTGTTTGCTCTTAAAGTAATGAATTGTATTTACCAGAAGCACACCAATTCCCATACCGCAAACCAGAAGTGTAACTATGTGAATTGTTCTTATGTTTTCCGTTCCTGACAACCGTGTGTAATTTGTAATCGAAAGAAAAATTACTAGCAAACTGATAAGAATGCTTCTTCTGAATTGACTCCTGTCCAAGTATAAAACTCCTTTGTATTTTTTTGTTTTTGTTAACTAGGTTAATAAAAAATAATTATAAATTCAGTATTATTAATAATCTACCATAGTCAATACAATATTTCTCCCTTTCTTTCTCCAGCCTTTAAATATTCCGGATATTTGAGAATAGCAAGGGTCATACCTATCAATCCCAAAAGTGAGGGTTTATCAAGCATGGTGGTTATTCTTTTGATTGGGGTTTGATTAATTAATTTTAGCTTTGAAAAATTGATTCTAATCATATATATTAAGGTATTAAATACTCAATACTGATATTATGCACGAGTATTTTCTTATTTTTAATCTGATATTTTTGATAGGTTAAAATGTCATGCTGAGAAAAAACAATAGCCACCGATAGATCTTATTCAAACATCTTGTAAAGAAATGTAATATTCCTGTTTGTACTGTTTATATATATGAGTATAATTCAAGCAATTAACTTGGATTTGGTATAATCAATTTCTTTTAATTAACTAATCATGAAGGGGCAAATACCATGAAAAAAACCTTAACTCTTTTACGCACTCCTCTATTTTGTTCTGTCCTTTTTTTACTTTATTTTTTAATAACATGTTCTACTTCACAGGCTCAATTGACTGCCTGGAGATATGAGTATCCCGTTACCGTAAGGAATACCACGAGTAGTACATTGACTAACTACCAGACACTGATAAAGTTTAACACAGGGGCAGCTATTGCCGCAGGGTGGATGAAAAATGACGGAAGTGATATACGGTTCGCTTCAGATTGCGGGACTACCACACTCAACTACTATCTCGAAAATTACATCAATACTGACAGTACTAGAATATGGGTACAGATCAGTTCGATACCCGCCAACGATTCCGTTAAAATATATTTGTACAGCGGTAATGCTGCAGCATCAGCTACAAGCACATTAACGATCTTTAACGGGCCCTGGTCTTCTACCGATAGCGTGGTTGTAACTACTACAAATTCCGTGAGCCTTTGTCAGCGCGGATTCCACTTTACTGCAAGTGCACCGGTATTAGTCACTCATTACGGAAAAAGAACGCCAAACGCTACTCAGAGATATGTAACGTTATTCGATTTTACCTCACAGGCTATAATTATGCAATCACAGGTTGATGCAGGGACAGCTGGGGTTTATAACTATAACGCACTCACAACACCGTTCTGGCTGAACAGCGGACAGCAATATGTACTTGAGCTTTTTAACGGCAGCGGTGATATGTATTATTACGGAACATCTTCTCAAGGCAGCCCATCAATATCGTATATTAATATGATGTATTGCAACTCTTGTACGCAAAATACTTTTCCAACGAGTACATTAACTAACCTCCATTATGGATGTCCTGATTTTCTGTACTGGGTAAGACAGGTAGCAACGAGCGAGCCTGCATATATAGTCTATGGTGCAGCGGATACCAATACTCCGGCCGCACCAACGGGTGTTCATGCAATTCAGGGTAATACACAGGCTACAATAATCTGGAATCGTAACACCGAGTTCGATATGTCTTATTACAAAATATTCAGAAATACTGTAAATAATTCGGGTACTGCTACACAGGTTGATAGCGCTTTTGTTCCTGATTCTTCTAAAGTGAATTCCGGTCTGTCAAACGGAGTAAAATATTTCTTCTGGCTAAAGGCAGTTGACAGATATTGCGTCAGAAGAGTAAGCGGATTCAGCGCACCGGATAGCGTGGTTCCGAACCCCGTAGGTATAGTGAAGAATGCTGAGATACCGAAAGTATTTAAATTGTATCAGAATTTACCGAACCCGTTTAATCCTACTACAACGATTAAATTTGATATTCCGAAGACTTCTATGGTTACATTGGTAATATATGACGTATTAGGAAGGGAAGTGGCACAATTGGTCAATGCCCGCACAAATGCAGGAAGCTATCAGATCACCTGGTTTGCCGGTGATGTACCAAGCGGAGCATATTTCTGTAAGATAACAGCCGGTGATTATGTGGATGTTAAAAAGATGATTCTTGTGAAATAAATTTTAACATTTCTAAATTAAAGCCCGGTGCGCAATAGTGTACCGGGTTTTTTATT
>JBEKSX010000079.1:0-14477 GCA_049516635.1 Ignavibacteria bacterium
GCCGTGAAAACGGTTCTGGCCGATGCTGATAAAATTGACGTCTTGATATTCGATGAAATAGACACCGGTGTCAGCGGGAGGATAGCGCAGAAGGTCGGCAGGGTGCTGAAGAAGCTGGCGGACTACCACCAGGTGATATCCATCACACACCTAGCACAGATAGCAGCGCTTGCAGAGGACCACTTCCTTGTAGAGAAGGTTACCGAAGGGAACACAACCTTCACAAAGATAAAGAAACTGGATGATAAAGAAAGGGTGATGGAAGTAGCCAAGCTTCTGAGCGGTGAGAAAGTGACGGATGCGGCTATCAAGAGCGCTAAAGAGCTGATTGGTTCATAAAGTTTATCCTGAGGGGGATGCTCCAAGACAGATCTTTGGAGTTCCAAACTTATCCCACCATTTTCTCTATTTAACCATTGGAATTTTAGGCTTATCTTTCGACTATGGATATACAATTATACAATACTTTGGGCAGGGAAAAACAGGTATTTAAGCCAATCGAAGCGGGAAAAGCCGGGATGTACTGCTGCGGGCTTACGGTGTATAATTACGCTCATATCGGTAACCTGAGGGCATATATTTTTGAAGATTTGTTAAAACGCACCTTATTGTATAACGGGTATGATGTCAAACACGTAATGAACATAACCGACGTCGGGCACCTTCAATCAGATGCGGACGAAGGTGAGGATAAAATGGAGCTCGGCTCCAGCAGGGAAGGGAAGACTGCGTGGGAGCTTGCCGAATATTATACAAAGGTCTTTCAAAAGGATTTGGAAGCGCTTAACATCCTTCCGCCTAATATCTGGTGCAAGGCAACTGACCATATTAAAGAACAGATCGAATTAATAAAGTGTCTTGAGGAAAAGGGATATACTTATAAGACAAGTGACGGGATATATTTCGATTCGAGCAAATTTCATGATTACGGCAAGCTCGCCCTCCTTGATATAGAGGGACTGGAAGAGGGCAAGAGGATAGCTTTTTCGGAGGAGAAGAAAAATAAGATCGATTTTGCACTGTGGAAATTTTCTCCCAAAGGACAAAAGCGTCAGATGGAATGGGATTCACCCTGGGGTGTCGGTTTCCCGGGTTGGCACATAGAGTGCTCGGCAATGAGCATGAAGTATCTCGGCAAGACATTTGATATACATTGCGGGGGGGTGGACCATATTCCCATTCATCACACTAACGAGATAGCTCAGTCCGAAGCGTGCACGGGACAGAAATTCGTTAACTACTGGCTGCATAATGAGTTCCTGATAATCGAAAGCGAAAAAATGTCGAAATCATCGGGTGAGTTTTTGAGACTGCAAACTTTGATCGACAAGGGCTATGACCCGCTCGATTATCGCTATTTCTGCCTCGGGACGCATTACCGGAAACATCTGCAGTTCACGTGGGAAAACCTGGATGCAGCGAAGAATGCATATGAAAGATTGAAAAACAGGGTAATAGAATTCAGGACCAAAGACTCGACCACGGATTTGAAGGATTACACCGAATCAATAGATGGATATAAGCAGCGTTTTCTTGAGGCGGTAAATGATGATCTCGGGATACCCGAAGGTCTTGCGGTGATGTGGGAGGTTGTGCGAAACGACCTGCTCCCGCCGAATGTCAGACTTGAGCTGCTGTACGAATTCGATAATGTGTTGGGATTGGGATTGAAGGATGTGAAAAATAAAAGCAGGGACGATATTCCTGATGAAATATTAAAACTGGTCGAAGAGCGTACAACAGCGAAAAAGAACAAAGATTTCAAAAAAGCAGATGAGATAAGGAATAAGATAAAAGAAATGGGATACGAATTGGTGGACAAGAAAGATGGAGTGGAGGTAAAAAAAATTCAAAAATGAAAATTTAAAATTTAAAAAAAAGTACCATGGCAGAGGATATTTACCAGGTTTCATCGCAATACACCGGTACCAGGTCGCGGGGTAAAAGAGGTTGTTTATTTGTACTGCTGCTGATATTGATTGTAATACTGGCAGTACCGGCATATTTCTTTTTAATCTCGCCGAAACTTTATCCGAATAAGATAAAGGGAGATTTTCTGGAAGCTATCTATGTTCCGGGGAAGGACGGGGCAAAAGGGTATTTGTGGATACAGACGGACGGCTCATACCATTACATATCGGAAACAAAATCACCCGGCTCTTATTCGGTGAGCAGAAAAGGATGGTTTTGCAAAACGTGGACATACCTGTATGATCCGGTTGAAAAGAAGGTGATAAAAGAATTTAAGACGCCATTCGAAGAGATACCCCCGGAACCGAAAATGTTCTATAAAGACGGGAATGTATGGATAGTAAGCCAAGAGCAAAGAACCTATGAACCGATGATAAATGTCTATAATGCCGGGACCGGAGAAATTGTGATGAATACCGATGCTTTTATCAAGAAGTTTCCCGAATTGAACTCAGGACTTTCGAAACTGAGGTTCGATCATGATCCCACAAGATTCGAAATTGATACCAAGGACGGGCAAAAATTTATTTATGTACTGGATGAAGATAAAATGTATGCCAGTTCAAAAGAATATGAAAATGCACATTTAGTTAAAGGAAAAGAAAAAGTATCCATTTTCGCTATGGGTGATGAGTCATCCGGTCCCAGGAAGAAACTATACAGGGTTACCGGACCCGCGGGTGATCTGCTGAGAACGACAATAAGCGAAAGCCAGCTGAAAGACTCATCTGAAATAATGTCTTTCTATCATTCAACAGCCGTACCGCTGGCTGAAAACAGGGTATTTATCGAGGGTATAATCCTCTACCAGGATGAAGAGGCAGCAGTTATACTTCATCAGACTCAGGCGGGTAAAAAAGCGGACAGGATACTTACCTGCGTAGATAAGGAAGGGGAAATACTCTGGAGCCTGGCGCAGGACCAGCTTTTCAAGAGCATGGGAGTGAACGAGGACAAGGATCCGTTCTCGGTAATATTTTTTATGAAGGATAAATTCTCGGCTATGAGACAGGGTGACCTGGTTATATTTAAATTTATCGAAGAGGGTATGATAGGGATAGATTTCAAGACTGGTAAGAAGCTCTGGGAACTGGATATATAGGATTTGAAATAATTCAACAAGGAATGAGATTCTTCCTGCCTACTGCAGGCAGGCGGTCGCTCTGCTCCCTCAGAATGAGGGCCGGTTATGGTTATTCCGCGAGGGCTATCGAACAGGTTAGGACCTTTCCGCAGTTGTTTTCCTTCAGTATCCTGGCGCATTCGAGGATCGTTGCACCTGTGGTTATCACGTCATCTACGAGAATGATATTCTTTCCTTTCAGCCTTCTGATGAATTTTTCATTGAGCTCAAAAGCATTGGAAACATTCTCTTTCCTTTCTTCGCGGGTAAGTTTGGTTTGTGTTTTAGTGTATCGTACGCGTTTCAGGCAGTCCTTGATAAAGTCAAGCTTAAGGATTTGTTCTAATCCCGAGCAGATATAATCGCTCTGGTTGTATCCTCTTTCCCTGCGTTTAGTTCTGTGCAGAGGAACAGGGATTATCAGATCGAAATTAGCTTTTGAATTCTTTATTATTATCTCTCCTAGAATTTTTCCATACGTTTTCCCGATGGATTTCATCTGCCCGTATTTCAAATTGTGTATCAATGATTGTACGGGAGTATCCTCCCTGAACAATAACAGGCTGATTGCTTCATCTGCAAAAGGGGAGTTCCTGAAGCGGTCTTTGACTATATTTATTTCATGATCGATCCTGATCAATTGAGAGGAACAATTAAGGCACAGATATTCTGATCCATCATCCAGCGGCGATCCGCAATGAATGCAGACAGGAGGGAGAACAAAATCGAGCAGGTTTTTAAATAATCTCTTAAACAAGTGAATAAATTGAGTTTAAAATTAAATGTTAATTTGGTAATTTAAAATGCACCCTGAATGGAACAAAAGCTAAGGAAAAGAACACTAAAAATATTCAGATACGACAACAGGATCCGTAAAAAGAAAAGCGGTTACCTGTGCGGTATCGATGAAGCAGGACGCGGTCCTCTGGCGGGACCTGTTGTCGCGGCAGCGGTGATCTTTTCCGATGATGTTTACATTGAAGGAATTTTTGACTCAAAGAGGCTGACACCCAAAAAAAGGGAGGAATTGTACAAGTATATAACTGATTCTGCTTTATCGTGGGGAATCGGAATAGTGGACAGCAAACAGATAGATAAATTGAACATTTTGACGGCAACAAAGATGGCGATGAGCTCGGCCGTCAAAAAGCTTAAAATAAAGCCGTCGATGATACTCGTCGACGGGAATTTTTTCTGTCATGATGAATATGAAGTGATGAATATAGTACGCGGGGACGAACAGAGTTTTTCAATCGCCGCAGCGTCTATCTTAGCAAAGGTAACACGTGACAGGATAATGAGAGAATATGAAAAGCAGTTTCCCGGGTATAAATTTTCGGTGCATAAAGGTTACGGTACATCCGCACACATTGCAGAAATAATGGAATGCGGTTATTCGGATATTCACAGAAGATCGTTTAAAATAAGATCACTCGAATGAACCTTGGGAAATACGGTGAAATGAAAGCTAAGAATTTTCTTGCTTCAAAAGGGTATGATTTTTTGAATCAGAATTATCGTTTTGACCGTGCAGAGATAGACCTTATATTCAAAGATGAAACGAATAAAGTTGTTATTTTTGCAGAGGTGAAAACGAGGAGGACCAAAACATTCGGTGAACCGGAAGATTCTGTTACACTGGCGAAGCAAAAGCAACTCAGGAAATCGGCTGAAGGATATTTATCAGAGCATGAAGAATTTTCCGAATACGAAAAAAGGTTCGATGTTGTTACAATATATATAAATAGAGGTAGAGAGCAGATAAATCATATTATAAATGCTTTTTAAACAAATACTTAGAAAATAAGGGAGAGTTACAAAATATGTTCGATTTTGAGATGATAAAAGCAGTGTATTCAGGATTTAAGCAGAAGATTGACGAGGCGAAGAAACTGCTGAACCGTCCGATGACTTATACCGAGAAGATTTTATATGCACACCTATGGGGCAGTCCGTCTAAACCATTGGGAAGAGGTGTAGATTTTGCTGAGTTCAGGCTTGACAGGGTTGCAATGCAGGATGCAACCGCACAGATGGCGTTGTTGCAGTTCATGTCCGCCGGAATACCGAAAGTTGCGGTTCCCTCTACTGTGCACTGTGATCATTTGATACAAGCGGAAGCGGGTTCATCGAAGGATCTGCTGAGGGCCCTCGATGAGAACAAAGAGGTATATGATTTCCTTTCGAGTGTATCTGCTAAGTATGGTATAGGATTCTGGAAACCTGGTTCCGGAATAATCCACCAGGTAATACTTGAAAATTATGCGTTCCCCGGCGGTATGATGATTGGTACGGACTCGCACACTCCGAATGCGGGTGGGCTGGGAATGGCAGCGATCGGAGTCGGCGGAGCAGATGCTGTGGATGTAATGGCCGGAATGCCGTGGGAGCTTAAGTTTCCGAAGTTGATAGGTGTGCACCTTACAGGAAAGCTTAATGGGTGGACATCACCTAAGGATGTAATATTAAAAGTTGCGGGAATCCTCACAGTCAAGGGGGGCACAGGAGCTATAGTGGAATATTTCGGCAAGGGTACCAATAAGATCTCATGTACAGGTAAAGGAACAATTTGTAACATGGGTGCAGAAATAGGCGCTACAACATCGATCTTCTCATTCGACGGAAAAATGTATGAATACCTGAATGCGACCGGCAGGGGAGAGGCTGCAGAATTAGCAAATGAATTGAAAAACTATCTGAAACCCGATGAAGGGAGCGAGAAATACTATGACAGTATCATAGAGATAGATCTCACGAAACTTGAGCCGCACGTAAACGGTCCATTTACGCCTGATCTTGCATGGCCTATATCAAAATTCAAAGCAGCAGTCAAGAAAAACAAATATCCCGAAGAGCTGAAGGTCGCATTGATTGGAAGCTGTACGAACTCATCATATGAAGATATGGAAAGAGCGGCATCGATAGCGAAGCAGGCGCTTGCAAAAGGATTAAAAGTGAAATCTGAATTTACCATAACACCCGGGTCGGAGCAGATACGTGCTACTATCGAGCGTGACGGACAGCTTGAGCTGTTTGAGAAAATCGGGGGTGTAGTGCTTGCTAATGCGTGCGGCCCATGCATAGGGCAATGGAACAGGCATGACGTGAAGGACGGAGAAAAGAATTCCATTATCACATCATATAACCGCAACTTTTCGAAAAGGAACGACGGGAATGCAGCGACTAATGCATTTGTCGCCTCTCCGGAGATAGTGACAGCTTTCGCATTAGCGGGCAAGCTCACATTTAATCCTTTGAAGGATACGCTGGTTAACGAGAAGGGCAGTGCGGTGAAGCTGAAAGCCCCGAAGGGTGAAGAACTCCCTCATCTGGGCTTTCTAAAGGGTGAAGAAGGTTATATACAGCCTGCTGCTGACAGTTCGGCAGTCCAGGTGTTCATTAACCCTGAGAGCCGGAGACTACAGCGGCTCTTTCCATTTGTACATCCGGATTTCGAAAAGGATTTCAGAGATATGTACCTTTTAATAAAAGTTAAAGGAAAATGCACGACCGATCATATATCTATGGCAGGACCATGGCTGAGGTACAGGGGGCATCTCGATAACATCTCCAACAATATGTTCATAGGTGCGGTGAATTATTTTAATGAAAAAATGAACTCGGTGAAGAACCAGGTAACGGGAAATTATGAAGAGGTCCCGAAAACAGCGAGAGAGTATAAAGCAAAGGGTATCGGGTGGGTAGCGATAGGTGAGGAAAATTATGGTGAGGGATCATCAAGAGAACATGCAGCTATGGAGCCGCGTTACCTTGGCGGAAAAGCTATTATAGTAAAGTCATTTGCACGCATTCACGAGACCAACCTGAAAAAGCAGGGAATGCTTCCGCTCACGTTTGTAGACCCTAAGGATTACAATAAAGTAAAAGAAGATGACAGAATAGACCTTGATGTAAAGGATATCACTCCCGGCAAACCCGTAACAATGTCACTAAAGCACTCAAACGGAACAAAGGATATTGTGATGCTGAACCATACAATGAACGAACACCAGATACAATGGTTCAAGGTGGGGAGTGCATTAAACCTAATGGCGAAGAAATAGTTAAAGAACGAGATTTTTTTTATAAGGATATGGCAGACTTCCCGATATTAAATGAAAAAGATTTCGTTCAGACCAGGAAGCAGATGCATTCTATAGCGATGGTTCTCGGTAAGTTCCGTGAAATTCTGGTAAAGCCGGCTGCAAAGAATGAAAACCTATGGCTAAAGGTTACAGGGGACGGGTTCGGAATTCCGCCGATAGAGCAATATGGAGATATTACAATATCCTGCAATCTGAAAAAATTAAGGATAGACATAATTAATCCGAATATACTTTATACGATTGATCTGGAAGAAAATAGTGTTCAAAGTATACGGAATGAGTTAATAAAAATATTAAGTGAACTGCGCATTGAGTTTGATGGAAGCCGCATAAATTTCGAATCAGAAGATAAAATTGAGCTCGAGCGTGTAAGTTCGGAACCCTTCCTGACACAGCTCGTTAATTATAATGGACTTCTGGAAGAATTTTGGAAAAGCGTAGGAGAGGGAACTAAAACCGGGATAAAATTATGGCCTCATCATTTTGATAATGCGTTCATATGGTACAGCGGGAAAAAGATAAATGGTGCAGAACAACAGATAGGGATTGGAGTATCAAATGGCGATTATGAGCTTAGTCTTCCATATATCTATATGGTTCCCTGGCCCGTACCCGGGGATATTAATGGAATAAAATTAATTCGTGGCAAAACCTTGCGCACTGAAGGATGGACAGGCGTTCTTCTGCCGTATAAAGCGGTGGAAAAGGAAAAAACTTATGATGCTCAAAAAGAATTGATAGGAGATTTTTTTAACACTACATTTGAGGAAATAATAATGAAATTTTAGGAGAGAGAGTGCCCGCAGGTAAAAACATCCGCATCTTCTCATGGAACGTAAATGGAATACGTGCTATCCAAAAAAAGGGGTTTACTAAATGGGTGAAAAAGGCATCGCCTGATATCCTGTGCCTTCAGGAGACGAAAGCTCAGGAAGAACAGCTTGATGATTCGCTCAAAAATATAGATAAATACTCGAGTATATTCTTTTCTGCTGAAAAGAAAGGTTATTCGGGAGTAGCTACATATACGCGTTTAAAACCTATTACAGTGAAGAAAGGATTGGGGAAACCTTACTTCGATAAGGAAGGGAGGGTCATTGAGACGGAATTCAAAGGATTTGCATTGTATAACGTTTATTTCCCGAATGGCGGTAGGGGTGAGCACAGGGTAAGATACAAACTTGATTTTTACGATGAACTGTTTTTTTATCTCGAGAATGTTAGGAAAAGACAGAAAAATATCATAGTCTGCGGTGATTATAACACCGCACACAAGGAAATAGACCTTGCTCGTCCAAAAGAAAACCAAACAGTCTCCGGATTTTTGCCCGAAGAGAGAGCATGGATAGATAAGATCATTAACCTGGGTTACGTAGATATTTTCCGTGAGTTTAATAATGAGCCCGGACAATACACATATTGGGACCTCTTCACGCGCGCAAGGGAAAGGAATGTGGGGTGGAGGATTGATTATTTCTTCGTCAGCAAGGAAGCCGGGAAGCTTGTAAAGAATGCCCGTATCCACGCAAATGTGATGGGCAGCGATCACTGCCCGATAGAGATTGAATTGAAGGTATAGACGGGAACATTATTCTGTATTAAACAAAGAGGTTTCTACTTGTGAATTTTAATTTTTGATAAATCTTGCAGTTGTTATTATATGATTAATTATTTAATAAGGAATCATAAACACCCAGCAGGTTTTTCTCGGAACATTCCCATGAATAAAAATCATCAACTCTTTTTTTACCTATTTGGCCCATTCTCTTTGCATCTTGTGGATGATCTAGTACGTATACCATCTTTTGTAAAAAATCATTAAGGTCTGATGCATACAACCCCGATTCCAGAGCTATTTTCTGCATTTCTGGAAGCTTGAATGAAACAAATGGTTTTCCAGCTTTCATATATTCTAATATTTTTACCGGTGTAATATATTCGATCAAGCCAGTAGGCCAATCTGGTGCAATGCAAACATCAGCAATATATAGATACTCCATCACTTTTGTTTGATCTACGATCCCTATAAATTCTATATAGTTGTTTAGTCCTAAATGTTGAACCTTTGATTTTAGATTGTTTTCAATATCACCTCCGCCTAAAAGAATAAAATGATAGTCAATGAATTTCTTTTCAAAAATTAATATTCTTGCAATCTTAATGATAAAATCTACATTGTCATTTTTTGTCATCAATCCGATATAAAGGATGATCTTTTTGTTAAAATATTTTTCAATTAAACCGGTATTCTTTTTGGGTTGGAAGTCGCAGGAAGGACCATTATAAACAACAGTATATCTATTTTTCTGATGTCCCCATAGTCTTTCCAGCCTTTGAAGAAGTGAATCATTGACAGTAATTACTGCATCTGCTAGCGAGACAGAAAGCTTTTCATTTAATAAAAGTATTTTGTAGAGTAGACCCAAACCAAATTTGTTCTTAAAAGTCTCGGGAGCCAGGTCGTGCTGGTCAAAGATAAATTTAGAATTTGTTATTTTGCATATTAATGCCATGGGCCAAAAAAAATCAGGGGGGTTTGCTACGTGAACAGATACAAAGTGTTTCTTAAAATGTTGATAAAGAAAGATTGAGTAAATAGAAATGAGAGATACAAAATATTCCTTAAAAAACCCCAACATACTTCCATCGGAAAGATAATTATTAAACCTAATCACTTCAATATCATTATATATGGTTCGCTTCTCTATGTCACTAATAGATTTTGGTGATATAACGGTGACTTTATAACCGTGATTCTTTAAGCTATAGGCTTCCTTGAATACTCTAGTATCAAAGGGAAAGGAATTATTTTGTACTATGAATAATATATTTTTATTCTTTGTCAATATTAAACTCGATACCATTAAAATTAAAGTATTTTGAGATATAATTCTTTCAATCTTATATAATTTAAATCCCAGTTAAAATAATTGGAAGCAACTTTGATATTATTCTTCCCGTGTTCAACAATGAGCTCACGATTATTATAATAGGTTTCTAATGCAGACCGTAACTTAATATGATCTTTAATAGGCACAACTATTCCATTTTCTTCATGTACCCATTCTCTTATGGAAGGAATATCAGTGACAATTACAGGTTTTCCGCAGGCCATAGCTTCAAGCAATGAAAGGGATGTGCCGTCACTCAGAGCTGTTGAAATATATACATCGGAAGCATTTAGCAAAACGGGAAGCTCGGCATTAGCAACTCTTTCCATAAGCCGTATCTTTGACTCCAGATTGTTTTCAGTAATGAAGCGTTTAACATACTTTTTTAATGATCCAACCGAAACCATTATTAACTGTATATCATTTTTGTTTTCACAAAAAAGCTTAAATCCTTCGAGCAAATCCTTTACTCCATAAACCGGTTCCAGGAACCTGTCATAGATTATTATGAATTTGTCCGGATTAAGTTTCAGATTGCTCCTGCACGAGTTCTTATCCATTAATCGAAACTTATTCAAGTTGATACCCCACGGAAAAACTGTGATCTTTTTATCTAATACGGAGTAATCGGAAATAATTTTTTTCTTTACGAATTCCGCATCGCATTGTATATGATCTGCCTGGAGCATAACCTTCCTTACCAGTCTTTTAAAATACCAGTTTTTATCAGGTTCTGTCAGGACATCGGAACCCCAGACCATGGAAAGATGAGGATGCACATTTGCATTGGATGCGAGTATGCCAACCTGCCACACGTATCCTGTGTGGGTTATATCCGGCTTAAAGTCTTTATAGATTTGTTTGAAATGCCTTCGTTCGCTCAGGTAAGGGAATGAATGGATCAAGGGTCGTTTAGTAACTATTTTAAGTTCTTTTAAGCTCCGAATTTCGTTAATGATCTCTCTTGCGGAATAATGCAGCAGAAGGACTTCATAGTCGTCAGTTAATTTTTCCAAAAAACGATAATCATGAATTCCGCCGTTCGATGTGACATAGAGGACTTTCAATTGAATAATAAATGTTTATAAGTAACAAAATTGCTTGATATAAGTGTTCCGTTCATCTGCAAATATAACTAACTTTTTCCGGCTTTTTGCAATAAACGTTTGCGTGTATAGGGTATGAGACCTCCGGCATCAATAATTGATTGCCTTGCTTTCGGGAGAGGTACAACCCGGTACTCTTTACTCCTTGTCGTGTTAAGGACTTTGTCTCCCGTAATTTCAATAATATCCCCTTCCGAGGCTTCGATATCAGGGCTAATAATACAGCTCAAGCCGAGGTTTATTGCGTTTTGCAGAAAGATTCTGGCAAAACCTCTGGCTATAATGCTGAGCCCATGTCCCTTAAGTGCAGATGCAGCTTGTTCTCGCGAAGAACCGCATCCGAAGTTATTACCCGCAACGATGCAGCTATTCTCAGGTATATCATTTTTCACTACCCTTGCATTGAACTCGGGATAATCACAAAATGCATACTGTGGTGTTTCGGAAGGCAGCACAGTTGCCATGAACCTGCCCGGATAGATTGCATCGGTCGATATATCGTTACCGAGTTTTAATATAACTTTACTCATTTTATAATCCTCCTTTCGACGGATCGGTAATTACGCCTGTTATAGCGCTTGCAGCTGCAACTGACGGGGAGCATAAATATACTTCTGCATTCGGATTTCCCATCCTGCCCTTGAAATTCCTATTTGTAGTTGAAAGCGAAACCTCACCATCGCCGAGTGCACCTTGATGAACACCAAGGCAGCATCCGCATCCGGGATTCATTATGATAGCTCCAGCATTAATAAGGTCGGAAATGTATCCTTTTTGCAAAGCTTGTTTGTAAATACGCCACGAGGCAGGAAAGACAAGCATCCTCACACCCCGGGAAATGGTTCTGTTTTTCAAAATACGTGCAGCTGATTCGATGTCATCTAGCCTTCCATTGGTGCAAGAGCCTATAACGATCTGATTTATTTTTCTGCCTGCAGCATCTTTTATAGTTTTCACATTATCTACGGTATGAGGGCATGCGACCTGCGGAGTTAATTTTGACACATCGATCTCGATTATCCGGTCATATACGGCATCACTATCGGGTAGAACAGGTATTATCTCATCACTTACTCCGGATTCTTCTCTTAAGTATCGTATGGTTTCTTCATCTGCCGGAACGATACCCGAAGTTGCTCCCGCTTCAACGGACATATTGCAGAGAACCAGCCGTCCTGATACCGGCATTTTCTCTATTGTATCACCATGAAATTCGATCACTTTAAAATTAGCGCCCTGAGCGGTCAGCTTACCGATCAGATACAATATGAGGTCTTTAGGTCCCGCATGTTCTGGGAAAGTACCATTGACTATTGCCTTGATGGTCTTTGGAACTTCAACATTGAGAGCAACGCCGAGCGTCCAGACGCTTGCCATTTCTGTTGCCCCGATACCGAATGAGAAAGCACCCATAGCCCCGTGTGTGGTAGTGTGGCTATCTGTGCCGACAACCACGAAGCCCGGTCTTACGTATCCGTACTCAGGCAGTATCTGGTGGCAGATTCCCCCCTCGTCCGACCGGATATCGTGGAATTTAGTTATATTCTGTGCTAGGACGAACTCCCTTATTTTTTTCTGATTGGTTGCAGTCTTAGCACTTTCAGCCGGTACCCTGTGGTCAAAAATGACGGCGATCTTGGAAGTATCCCATACTTTTTCTTCTATGCCTGTGTCTTTATATATTTCGCGGAATTGGTTAATTACCAATGCTGCATTTTCATGAGACATCGCAAGATCTACAGCGGGTTCCAGAATGTCACCTGCGGTTACGGCTTTTTGTCCCGAAGCTCTTGCGAGTATCTTTTCTACTACTGTCATTCCCATTAATGTATCCCTTTAATAATAATTCTGCAATAAATAAAATTAACCTACTATCTTTTCGATATTCTGGTATTTTGTTTCAAGTTTTTGTTTGGGCAGGTATTTATCTTCCATAGCTTTATAGTCCTTCAATCCGACAAAATCAGTATATTCTTCGAAAGACGCTACCCATTGAGTTTGACCCGGAAGTATTCCAGCGGGAGTCGCTTTCAGAGCCGTAAAAAAGTTCATCAGTGCTTTATGCGCAACCATTATAGATGCAACCGGGATTGATACTCTCCCAACACCTATCTTAGCTAGTTCCGGTATCGGGATCAGCTCTGTCTTCATTCCGCTGATGGCATCCATCAGATTTACAGAGAGAGGGCCATTAATGCTCTTTATTGCTTTTTCTATGTCAGCTTTTGTTCTTATCCCGTCTATGAAAGCCAGGTCTGCACCTGATTCAAGATAAAGGTTGCACCTTCTGATAGCTTCATCAAGGCCATCAACGGCAAAGACATCTGTTCTAGCGTTAATGATAAAATCCTTGTCGTATAGATTCCTTACATCAGCACAAGCTTTCACTTTGCCACCCATTTCTTCCGCTGGAATAACTTCCTTACCTGCCATGTGACCACATCTTTTCGGGAATATCTGGTCTTCAATATTCATACCAGCGGTACCCATAGCTATCAATCTTTCGGTAACATAAGCAGCATTGATGGCATTTCCTCCGCCAGTATCTACATCAGCCATAACCGGTATATTTACTGACTGAACTATATTCCATGTGATATCTAGAATATCTTTCATCTGAACGAGCCCGACATCAGGTTTACCTAGTATCGAAGCTGCAACTCCATAACCTGATATTTGTATCGCCTCAAACCCGCATCTTTCTATTACTTTAGCGCTCAATGCATCATGGCATCCGGGTACGGTTAATGCACGGCGTTCCATGATTGCTTTTCTTAACACGCTGCTTTTTTTCATTATATAGACTCCTGTTATTTTTTTATTAATATATTTCAAATTTTTTCAGCAATAGCTTTTGCCATTTCAATTGTTGTATGCCTACCTCCCATATCATAGGTTTTCACTTTTCCCTCCTTGATGACTCCTGCAACTGCATTTTCGAGCTTAACAGCCATAGCTTTTTCCCCGAGCCAGTCTAACATCATTTTAGCAGCCAGAATGGTAGCTATAGGATTAACCTTATACAAGCCATAATATTTAGGTGCAGAGCCGTGTGTAGGTTCGAATACTGCAAGCCTCTCCCCTATGTTTCCGGAACATCCGAATCCTAAACCGCCAACCATTTGGGCGCATAAATCTGATATTATATCGCCATATAAATTAGGTGCAACAAGAACATCATAATTGTTAGGATTTTTTAACAGCCACATAGTCATTGCGTCCACATTCGCTTCGTCGAAAATTATTTCGGGATATTCCTTGCAGACTTCCTTGGCAATAT
>JBEKSX010000080.1:0-20721 GCA_049516635.1 Ignavibacteria bacterium
TACGGAATGTTCTCTTTCTTTTATAAAGTTCTCGAGTGAACTGCGGAATTCCCGTTCATGATATTTTTTCGAGGTAACCCAACCCTGCGGGTCTATCGGTTTCCAGTCCCTATCATTTTTCAAGAGCTTCTCCACGCGAGCCCTGAAATCAAGCTGTTCCTCATCATACAGATGGTTGATCACTTCCAGTATGGACCATTTATCCGGTGACGGTTTCCATCTAGCTTGTTCTGATGTGATATTTACGCATAGCCCTTTAAAAACTTGTATATTCGATTCTAAATTATTTATGATCTGCTCTTTTTCCATATATATAAATATTATTATGGTTATGTCAGTCCCTTTTGGCGGATATTACCTGACTCGATTTTAGAAAGCTAAATACTAATAAATTCTGAAAAATAATATCTATAACAATCAATAACAAATATCATATTTCTCCTTCTTATATCGGGGACACTGGGAATCGGGTCTTATCCCATGACGATACTTTTCGGATTACACAAGACGAAAAGATTTTTTTCCGAGGCAGGTATAAGGAAGACTACATTCATATTCGGTTTAGCGTTATTCGGTCTGGCAGCTTACTTTCTATACCAATCCCTGGGTTATTTCATAAAACTCAATTGATATTGTATTTATTGAAGATCAACCGTTTAAAATGATATGACTTAACAGGAAAACATTTATATTCCAATTTTTTTCTTTTCTAATTTCCGGTCCCCGCAAAGTCTTCCATAGGTAACTCTGCGGGGACTTGGTTATAGTTGAAAAAGAAGAGGATGAAATTGACTTGATTTTGATTCTGAATAAATTTAACATATTTAATATAATATATTTTAAAAACTTAAACATTAATACCATGAACTACAAAAATCTTGCAATGCATTTCATTTTAATACTTTCTTTGATTTTTTTGTCAAGCTGTAAAGAAACTGATAAGACAGAAACAGGAAAAGAAAATCAGACTTCAAAAGTTGATACGACCAAACCAAAAGTGAATACCGACGAAATTGTAAATAGGATTCAGAAATTTAGAACAGATATGGAAGCAAAACTTGATAAATTAACTCGTAAAGAAGTTAAAATAACTGATACCAATGCTTCCGTGGATACACGCCAGAAATGGGAAAAGATGCATGGATATTTTGACGGTGATAAGCTCGTCCGAATACAAACTTATCCGCATAATGGTATTTCTTCGAGGACAGAGGAATTTTATTTCATGGATGGCAAGATCGTTTTTGTTGCAATAAATGATAAAGGAATGTTAACTACCGAAGGAAAGGATGTTGGGACTGCGAACAAAGAATTTTATTTTGATAATGATAAGCTGATAAAATATGATAATAAAACTAAAGAGGTAGAGAATACAGAAGAAGCAAAAAAAATGTACGAAGCTAAATTACCCTTTGAAGCAAAAGAATATATGGAGATAATTAAGACTGCAAAGTAAATTAATATCAAAATAGTAAATTTTTAAACCCCGGTAAAACGGGGTTTTTTTATTGATTATTAATGATTTTAGACAAAAATTTCATTTGAGTTGTCAATATTAAATAACATTGAAATATTTGAACCCTTAATTTTTCGTGGTTTAGCTCGGTCTTGCCGACAGCAGGCAGGGGCCGGGCTGTCTTGGCGGATGTGACCTGACACTTCGGGTTATAGACCATGCATAACACTTTTGGAGGAGGATTAAAAATACTTTGCAGAATGTATCTACAGATCTTCCTATCTCAAAAATTTGACAGGCGTGTCAATTCGTGGTATTAATAAAGTCTCTCGCCGATAGCTTGCTTTAGGCTGTAAACATTAAGTGAGTAATCTATTTGGGCTTTTAAAAGCAGCAGCCGGGTCTCGGAGACATTTGTAACCGCATCCAGAAGGTCCAGGTTAGTTATAGCTCCTTCCCTGTAATTAACTTGAGCAAGAGAGTACGCTTGCTGTGCCTGTGAGAGCTGAAGGTTATATTCATCAACTTTCTTCGAGGCGGCTTTAAGCTTCTCTTCGCTTTCAACCACCTCGTTAATTATTTTTCTGTGGTTTACTTCCAGCTCATAATTATTTTCCAGGATGGAAGATTTTGCTATTAACAGATTATTTTTATTCCGTGAAGCATCAAATATAGGTAATGTAAAACCGATCCCCACAACATAGTTAGCGGTGAGAGTGTTAAGGTTAGGTATGTATCCGTTTTTCCATCCTGCAGAGGCAAATATATTGATATCCGGATAATTCTTGGTTTTCAGCACATCATAGTGCAGTTCTGCCAATCTGGTTTTTTCTTTTGCAATAGTCATTTCATCCCTGTGATCAACTGCATACGAAAGAAGAGAATCATTGGTTACGTCAATTAATTCCGGGGAGAGATCACCCTTTATATAGTTCGAGGTGTTTGCGGGCTGACCCAATAATGAATTTAGCACTGATTGTTGAATTTTGAGTGACGCCTCAAGATCTATTTTCTGGCTCTCAACACTTGAGATCCTTACTCTGGTAGAGAGTGCTTCATATTGTATGCCGGAACCTGTTTCTATCTTTTTCTCTATGAAATCTAGATGCTGCTGCAGGTCCTGAAGCTGTTCATTCTTGATCACAATAGCATCCTGCAGATAGACCAGAGTGAAAAAACAATTTGCTGATGACATTGCGAGCCTCTGCTTTATCAGCTCCACGTTCTGTTTGGCGAGTACTTTGTTCTCTTTTTCGTAGTCGATATTTCTCGAGGTTTTACCGAAATCGAATATGTTCTCATTAAAATTAAGCGATGCCGAATAATTATTTGCAGGATATAAATTGAACACACCAAGCTGGGGCAATGTGATAGAAGAGGTCGGACCCAGACGGGTATAATTTGCTGTTGCATCAATATCAGGATAGTAACCTGTTCTGGCAAGTGAAATTCTTGTATCGGCATCATTTATTGCTTCCTCCATTTCTTTTATGGAAGGGTGGCTTTGGATCACTTCTCTTATTACCGAGCTTAGGGAAAGTGAGTCTGTTGTTTTTTCATTGTTTTCATTTTGAACCTGGCTAATGATAGAGAAGTTCAATAAAAAACAAAATAAAATAGTAAAGATTGACTTATTCGCAAATTTATGTATCATTGTTCGTATATAAATTTTTTAGCTTTTTCTTTGAGTGAAGAAAGAAAACAGGGATTCCTCCTAATACTGTAATTATCGCAGCAATCAGAAAATCATCATCAATTCCCTGGATAAATGCCTGGTTGCCCAGATTTGAAGCAATGATTGCCCGGCTTTGTAATTGCGCTTTTTGCCTGGAACTGCCTGCGTTCTTTTCCAGATAATAACTTATATGCGTGGTGACATTACGCAGGGTTTGGGAATCAAGCTGTACAGATTCTCCGTACATCTGGGTATGATAATTTACACGGGTGGTCAATACAGTGGCAAGTATTGCAACCCCAAAACTGCCGCCAAGCTGCCTGATAATATTAGAAATACTGGTCGCATGCCCCATTTTCTTATGGGAAATCTCTAACATCGATATGGTAGTTATCGGTGTGAATATCATTGCCATTCCGAATCCTCTGATATAAAGTGATGTCATTATATAATCATGTTCTGTAAGGAATGAAAGAAAACCGTTGATGTAGAAGCTGATTGCTAATAGTATTAGCCCTATTATAAGGGGTATTTTGGGATTAACTCTATCAGAAACAGCCCCAACAATTGGTGCTACGCTTCCTTGAATGAATCCGATCGGAAGAAACACAGCTCCGGATTGCAGTGCTGTATATCCCAGTGAATTTTGAAGATACAAAGGCAGTAGGAAAGTGCTGCCGAACATTCCAATGGTAAAGATAAACAGGATGAGATTGCTTATGGCAAAATTATGGTTAGCGAACAAACGCAGGTCGATGAGGGGTTCTTTTACTACAAGCTCGGTGGTGATGAACACCGCAAGAGCAATAGCAGATATAGCGAAGCAAACAAGTATGTAAGGTGCAGACCAGCCTTCTGAATTTGAAGCAGCGGTACTTTGTGAAAGGGCATACAGGACCAGCGGGAAAAATAAAATGGCAGAAATAAACCCGACCAGATCGAATTTGCGTACGTCTTTAACGGCATATTCCTTTTGTATCAATATTGTAACCATCATGCCAATTATACCAACCGGTATATTAACATCAAAAATAAGCTGCCAGCTAAAATTATCTATAAGGTATCCGCCAATCAGCGGTCCGAACGACACCGAAGCAGCTGAAGCTATAGCCCAGAAACCAAGTGCGACACCCCTTTGCTGGGGCGGAAACTCACGCAAGACTATAGCCATTCCGATCGGCAGTAAGCATCCGCCCCCGAGTCCCTGAAGAACCCGTGCTGCGATCAGGAAATTTTCATCTTTGGCAAGTCCGCAGAGGAAAGAACCAAAAGTAAATAAAAACAATCCGAGCAAATAAATTCTTTTGTAACCAAATCTGTCTGCAAGCCAGCTGGATGCAGGTAAGCTCATTGCCATTGCCAGCATGTAACCGGTTATGACCCATTCGATCGTATCGATACCTACTCCGAAAGAAGCCATTATTTTGGGCAGACCGACATTCACTATAGTGGAGTCAAGAACAGCCATGAAGGTTCCTATCATGATGTTGGCTAACACGAACCATTTATATCTCGGACTTTGCGGATGGAAAGATGAATCCCTCTTCCTTAATTTTCTTCTCAACCTATGTAAAATACTTAACCTTTGCACTGCAGCCTCATTTAATTATTTTGACAACGACTGACATTCCCGACATGAACCTGTATGACTGCAGGTTTCCCCCGCCATCTACACCTTCAATAGAGATCTTTATGGGTACACGCTGGGTTACCTTGGTAAAGTTACCCGAGGCATTGTTCGGGGGTATCAGTGAAAATTCCGATGCTGTATTAGATCCTATAAAAAATATTTTACCGTAAAATGTTGCACCGGGGTAAGCATCAACGGTAAACGTAGTCTTCTGATCCAGATGTATATTGCTCATTTTTGTTTCTTCAAGGTAAACAGCTACCCAGAAAGTGCGGTTGTTTGTGATACTAAAGATCGATTGACCGGGCTGAACGATATCTCCGGGCAAAAGCCATCGTTTAGCAACAATTCCATCCATCGGTGCATATAACCGCGTATTTTGAAGCTGTGTTTCTATTACTCCGATCTGTGCATTGGCATTTTCGATAGAAGCTATTGAGCTTCCGATTTGAGCTTTTGATACAGCCAGCTGGGAATTTGCCACATCAAGCTGTGCTTTAGCTGTCTCGTATGCCTTTTGTATGTGTTCATATTGTTCTTTAGAAATTACATCTTCAGCATATTGGTTTTTCCCCCTGTTGTAATCATCCGATGCTTTTTCATAGCTAACTTCCAGGACTGTGATGTTTTTCCGGTCATATTCATATTTTGCTTCAGCCTGTATTTTGGCAGCTACAGTCTGGTTTTTCATTGCAAGAGTCTGTTCTTTTTGTGCCAGAAGGTCTACGGTGTCAAGCACTGCGATCAGCATACCCTTCTTAACCGAATCCCCTTCGTCAGCATAGAGATGAACTACACGCCCCATTATTTTGGCGCTCACGGAAACCTGGTCTGAATCGATTTTTGCATCATCGGAGGAAATATATTTGGAATACTGGATATACCAGTATAGAGCACCTGCTAAAATGACTAATACTATGATGATCAAGGGGATATACACTCTTAATCTGCTTCGTTTTTTTTCGGGTTGTTTTTCGTTTTCTTCCATTTAATTCAAATTGTTAAAAAGCTTATAATAAATTCTCTTATATTTAATTATTCCGTTTTTTGGATCTTAGATAAAAGATTTCTCACGTTGCACAACGAATCTGACAATATTTTAAATTCTGCATCTGAGAGGGAAGAGAGTTTTTGGTAGGTGTGATTCTCGAACGTCTTGTCTATTTCCTTCTTCATTTTTAAGCCCTTTTTTGTAAGCTTGATATTTATTATCCTTCTATCGCGTTCATCGTGTATTCTTTCGGCTAAACCCTGGCATATCAGCTTATCCACTAATGCGGTCACATTCGGCTTTGACATCGAAACTTCCCTGCCGATATGGGACATCGAAAGGGGACCGTGTTTATCTAATGCTATTAATACGTAATAAATACCCGGAGTGATTATAGAATGCAGCCCTTTGGCATTAATGAAGGGTTTAAAAAAATTCAGCTTAATAGACAGTATATTATCGATAATTATATCAATTTTATTTTTATTCATTGACTTAGTTATTATTGATAATAATTATAAAATATAATCATTATATAATATAACTAAAAATATAATAAAATTGTTTCCATTTAACGGTCCTATCCAAGTGAATAATTCCCCCTTAATAAAGGGGGGAAATCACGCTTAAGCGTGATGGGGTTGTCTCCTTATTGTCCCCCCTTAACGAAAGGGGGGAAGGGGGGTTCACCGCAAAGTCCGCAAAGGATACACAAAGTAAATAATTCCCCCTTTGATAGTTTTGCCACAGATTCACAGATTACAAAAAAAATTAAGAGTCCCCTCTGGAGATCGAAGACCCGACCTTGCGCGTGGGGGGATTTAGGGATGTGTGATTTGAACGTCAGCCCCGTTAGGGGCAGCCTGCCCGTCCGAAGGCGGGAAATGTCTATAGAACCTAGTTTCCATATATATTATAAGCTCCGTTAGGAGCGGGATAATAATTTGTTTACAATAAAATTCCTGCATGTTGCAGGCACAGTGATTCATCGATGGGAGTCCTCCAGCGTTACGTCGGAGGATAGGGGTTAATCTAAAAATCCGAACCCAGCGAAATATAATATTTCGGTTGTGAAAAATGCTGAAGATTATATGACCACGCTACATCGAATTTCAATGGGAAGTAGAGCAGGAATATTCTCGCTCCGACTCCCATGCCCATAAGCAGGTCATTTGTTACAACCGTTCCGTTATTACGCGTTATGAACTTCAGCGATTTATTGTCGGACCATACCGACCCTAAATCCATAAATGCAACTCCCATGATGTTCTGGAATGCAAGAGGCAGTGGTCCCAGTACCAGGTATCTGAACAGAGGGAAACGGAACTCGGTATTCATGAGCATGAACTTGGAACCGGAACGTTCATTGTAATCGAATCCTCTCATCGGAAGTATCGGGGTTGCAAACGCATAGTCCCTGATGTCAGATATTGGCAGTGAGTCATTATGCAATGTGTAGTTTATCCAGTTATCGGTGCCGCCGATATAAAATCTCTGCGGGTTCGGCCCGACGCTGAAGCCTCCGTTGAAGCGCCACACAAAATTGTAATCATTGAAGAACCTGAAGTATGTCCTGTAATCGAGCATGGAGCTGAAGAAACTTAATCCGTCGGCACCGACCCTCGGAGTACCAAGAAACGTAAGGTTATATCTTGTGCCGCGGATAGGGGCTGTCATTCCGAACAAGGTATTATCGTGCACATAGCTCAGTATCGGCAGTCCGAATTGAAGTTTTTCTTCAGCGACGGTAGGGTCATCCAGGTTCTCCTTCGTTACTTCGGCTAACGATAGAGCACCGTCTATCCTGTTGAATTTATCGATAGGGAATGACATGCTCAGGTTCAATCCGTAAGTTTCGAACCTGTAAAGCTGATCCCCGGCGTCGGCAGTGTTTATATATAAAAATCTTGCCGAGTGGAATAATTCGCCGCCGTAGTCGATCCTCTTCGGCAGATAATAATATGCGAAGGCATAATCGCTGTTCTTAAGGTCGAGCACAAGGCTTACAGCAACGTAGATCCTGTGGTTTCCGAGCATATCGCTGAACGCCATCTGTGCAAGTCCCTGAACGCCGTAGAAACTGCTGTAGGCAACATTGCTGTAAATAATATCCGGTGAGAACTTGATTTTGTATTTGTTAACTTTCAGCGAGCCGTCGGGATTTGTATTGTCGGATAAATTGAATTTCGCTTTTTCTTTCAGTTTTACGGGCCGCGTTCCGAACGAAACCGTATCGGGCTGCGTAAACGGGTTAAGGTTAAGATCGATGCCTTTACCGTAAAGGCTTTTGAGTGAGTCCTTTTTCTCGGTGGCGAGTGAATCTGTTGGTTGTTGTAATTCTTTTTCCAGCTGTGCTATCTTCTGATTGCTCTGCTTGAGGAACCGGTCAAGCGAATCACTTAGTGCCGCCTGCTGGAGCGTATCCTTCTTTTCTTTTGAGAGCATCTGGTCTACGAACAATGTGTTCTTCATATCTTTGGCTTTGGAATCCATATCGAACGGGTTCTCGATATAGAACAGGTCGTAGCCGCCGTCATGAAGAGCGGAAAACGCAACCCGTTTGCCGTCATGCGAAAGCGAGAGTATACTGATCGGGTCGATCGAATTTGTTATGGGATATTCTTCGCTGGTTTCCAGGTTCTTCAGCCAGATGTTATTGATACCGTTCTTATCGGATATGAACAGGACTTTTTTTCCGTCAGGTGATGAAACGACGTTCGTTATTGTTGCATCACCGCCGGCTATGAATTTCTTTAAAGTCCCGGTCTTCATGTCGTATTCGTACATGTTCTTTTTTGTGAAGTCCGCGTTCTGTATTCTCAGGTTCTGCGGGATGGAATCAAGTTCGGTGTATTCGCCCCTGTCCGATTCAAAGTATATCTTATTACCGTCGGCTGACCATGTCGGGTCTGCGTCCGAGAAAACATCGTTAGTGATCTGCCGGAGCTTCTTTGTCAGGAGGTCATAGACCCAGATATCCGATTGTTGCGAATTGTCTCCGACAAAGACCAGGGATTGGTATATCGGGTTCCAGTTAACGGAAAATATCCCGTCAAATTTTATCGGAAGCTCTTCCTGGTCCTCAGATTCGACATCGATAATATATATAACGTCCTGTTCGCCGCCCTTGACGGAGATGGCGATCTTTTCCCCGTTGGGTGACCAGCATAAGCCCGGAGTAAGCAGGTGCAGCTCTTCGAAGTTTGCCGTACGGTTGCCTTTGATCAATTTCGTTATCACTTTACGCGTCTTAACGTTTTCTACGAAGACATCAAAATAATCATCCCTGTTCGAAATGAAAGCGATCTTATCTCCTTTTGGCGAAAGCGCCGGAGCGGTATTATAAAAACCATCACCTTTTTTATGGTCGGTTATCTTCGAAGCGAAATCCGTTACCTCCTGCCGTGACGCTATGTCAGGCCAGAATGACTGCTTCAGTGATTTTTGCCATTTCTTAGATAGCTCCTCTATCGATGCTTTATAAATATCTCTGAACCCCATCTCAACATCGCCTACTCCCTTTATCTCCTGCATCAGGTCGCCTATCTTTTCTTTCCCGTACTCATCCGCGAGCCAGGCGAAAAAGCTCTGTCCGCCCCTGTACGCCAGGTATCCGTCAATATATTCCAGCGGGGGGAGATAATCGTATATCACCGCATCACGCATGAACATATCGTTGGCTTTATCGTTTCCTCCGAGTGACTGGTATTCTGCCATCCCCTCATCGAACCAGATGGGGAACTGGAGCCGGATGTTCTGCGATATAATATTTTGTAACGAACCGCCGTAGTACATATCGTTCATGTATGCGTGAAGAAGCTCGTGGTGTATCACGTGCCTGAACAGGCTGTAGTCGCCTTCGAAAGGTACATTTATACGGTTCTTAAAAAGCTCCGTAACACCGCCAACGCCTTCCGGGAGGTATTCGTCGAGAACATTGGTTTGCTGAAAATCATTGTGCGAATCGTAAACGATTATCGGTATCCTTTTCTTGATCTCGTAGCCGATATTATTCGTGAGGTCAACAAGCGAGCTCTCCGCAACTGCAGCAGTGAACTGCGCTATGTAATCACCGCCCTCCGCGAAATATATATCAAAATGACTCGACTGCAGATATGACCAGGTGAAAGTTTTGTACTGGACTTTATTCTGTCCGAACTGGGCAAAAGATGAATTGACAAGCACGAACAGCAAAAAAGCTGTAATTATAATACTTCGTGATATTAAACGATCTCTGTTAACTGTTTCAGGCATAAATAATTTAACTAATTCCAGTTAAAAATACCTTATGATTTTATTTAAAACAATCAAATTTAAATTCATGAAGCTTTTTAACTTTAGATTCAGGTATCAATATAATATTATATAATCTTTCCCGCAATTATGCTATATTATAATAATTAATAAAAAAAGCGAATTTCAGCGTAGCAACCCCAATTGGGTATTGGGGGAATACCCGGGGTGATTGAGATTGCCAGCGCTGCTTCGCTCTGTGCAATGGCAAAGGGGCATCGATACCATTGCAGTTCCCTGTGTCAGGGTTAGATTCCTGAATTCATTAAAATATATTTTTAAAAGCCCCTTCATCATGTCTTTTATCTTGCATTGATCTAAAACACACTTAAATTCCCTTGATTAACTGCCTACCTTATATTTCTCTCATATTTATACACATTTTTAATCAACTCTTATAACACTGTTTTTCCCATAATGGTTTTGAATAAAAGGGTAAAACGCCGGTTTCCCCGGCAGAACATAACAGTTCAGGTCTATCGAAGATGAGCAGTTTAACCGAAAGTAATCAGTATGACATATCGCTCCGGTTCTCCGGATGATAGATCCGACTGCAATTACGTATGATTCCGTGTTTACCACCGGCGAATTACCCATTACTCAATACTATGAATATAATAACACCAAATTTGCATATTTGGTATTAATAATTTGTGTTCGGAATGTAAAAAATTGTAAACGGAGAATGTGGCTTTGTCATTCCTGCAGCCTGCCCGACCGAAGGCGGGGAGGCAGGAATCCAATTAATATTTACCGCAAAGTACGCTAAGGATACGCAAAGGATACCTAATGTAACTTTAGTTTAGGATGGTTGTCTTTGCGAGGAGTGTGTCATCCTGACCCCGAGTACTCGGGATTGGGCGAAGCAATCGCTGACATAGTGATGTTAGAATGATGAAGGTGAGTATATATGTCATTCCTCCCCCGATTTATCATTCCCGCAGCCCGCCTCTGCCTGCCGTCAGGCACGGCGCTTCAAGCGGGAAAGCGGGAATCCGAATAACCATTTAGCTTCTCCCTTTAAAACATCGGGGTAAACTTCGGCAACCTGCCCGCCTTGTGCGGGAAGCAATCACGGACATAGCAAATGATAGAAAGAATTGATACGGAAAGCAGGGAATCCTGATTTACTCCATTTTAAACGTTATCAATTGAATAAATACTTGCTATTTACAAATTAATATATTATAATTGGACTAAATTAGACCAGACGATTGGATACCAAACATTTTAAGTCCACAGGTGATATACTTCGCAAATTAAGGATTAAAAATAAGTTACCCCTTCGAAAAGTAGCAGCGCTTCTTGATATTGACCAATCATACTTAAGTAAAATTGAACGTGGTATAAAGAATCCTTCTGAAGATCAAATAATTAAATTAGCTAATATCCTAAAAACAAACGTGAAAGAACTATTAATTCATTATTACAGTGATAATATCTTACATACTATAACAAATGATGATCTTGCTAAAGATGCTTTAAAAGTAGCAGAGAAAAAGTTAGAAATCTATTTGAAAGAAAAATAAATTTTTGTTCATGTTAATCTATTAATTTAACTATGTATTATTTCTCAAGTTTAAGCTATATAAAATGAAAGATAAATTAGTTCTAATTGATGAAATATTCGGTGCTCCAGAAATTAAACATGGTCTAAGAGTATTTAATGAGCATGAATTACAAAATCTTGATTTAATAAATAAATTAAATATTTATAAAAGAGATGATAAAAAAATTGTTATAAAGTGTTTAAAACGTAACAGAGAATTGGTAGCAAAACCTGAAGAGATTGTTAGGCAATTATTTTTATTATATGTAATAGAATATTTAAATTATCCAATGGATCAAATTGAAGTAGAAGCTGAAATACAGATGGGTAGCGATAAAAAGCGAGCTGATATAATTATTTATACCGATTTTACTTTGACACAAAAATACATCGTATTTGAAATAAAGAAACCGGACTCGGAAAATGGCATAGAACAGTTGCAATCATATATGCAGGCAACAGGGGTATTTTATGGTTGTTGGAGCAACGGAAACGATATTATATTCCAGTATAAAGAGGAAGATGTTAAGAGCAAAGGAGAACCATATAACTACCGTGATATTTCACGATTACCCAAAAAAGGTGAGCATTTAGATGAAGTACTTAAACCCCTAAAGAAAAGGGACTTAAGAACAATACAAGATTTGAAAGGTACGATAAAACGACTTGAAGATAAAGCACTGGCTAATGCTGGGGTGAACGCATTTGAGGAATTGTTTAAATTGTTTTTCGCCAAACTTCATGATGAATTTGATAATCGTAAAAATGAAAATTCCGAAATGGATTTTAGGGTACCACAAGCAGATGATGAGGTCATATATAATAAATTAAATGGGCTATTTCAGGCTGCAAAAAATCGTTCAGGATGGAAAGGGATATTTGATGATGAAGAAGTACTTAAACTCAGAGATGATGCTCTAAAGCTATGTGCTTCAGCTCTTGAACCACTAAGATTTCACGATGCTGACCTAGATATCATCGATGCGGCGTTTGAATATCTTATTAATCCGGAACAAAAAGGTGCTAAAGGACAATATTTTACGCCAAGAATCGTAGTTGATATGTGTGTAAAAATGCTTGATCCTAATGTTAATGAAAGGGTCATAGACCCTGCATGTGGTTCTGGTGGTTTCTTAATTCACACGATAAAACACATAAAAGAAAAAATGGGTTGGCAAAATAACCTAGATAAAGTATATCATTATGCTAATGAATATTTATTTGCAGCCGATTTTGATGATAAATTAAAAAAAGTAGCTAAGGTTATGATGTTAATAGCTGGTGATGGAAAATCAAATGTTTTTGGGGTTGATTCTCTAGATTTTAGAAAATGGGCTAGATCTGAAGCTGCAACCCGTATAGGTCCGTTTAAAAATTATACTGAGAATGGTGATTTTGATATTGTTATGACTAATCCTCCTTTTGCAGGAAAGATTACCGGTAAAGAGCAATTGACCCAATATGAACTGTACAGTTTACGTGTAAGTGGTTTTCTGGTTGAAGAAGAAGCTGAAGAAGAGTACGGAGAAGAAAATATAAAAAGGAAAACTCCAGGTAAGAAGAAGGTTAATGCAATGAAACGTGATATATTATTTCTTGAAAGATGTATTCGTTTTTTGAAACCTGGTGGAAGAATGGCTATTGTCTTGCCACAGGGGAATTATAATAATATAGGAACAAAAGCTTTAAGAGAGTGGATAATGAACAAGGGAAGAATTTTAGCTGTAGTTGGTTTAGGTGCAAATACCTTTAAACCTTTTACAGGAACAAAAACAACTGTTTTATTTTTCCAAAAATGGTGTGGTATAGCAGGAAATTATTTAGAGAATTATCCAATATTCATGGCAACAAGTGAGAGATGTGGTAAAAACAGTTCCGGCGATTATATGTATTTAGTTAATGAAGAGGGTCATTTTATCAATAAAAAAGGTCTTATAATAGATGAATTAAAAGAAAAAAGATTAATTGACCATGATTTAAATGAAATTGCGGATGCATTTATCGAATTTAAGAAAACAAATAAAATTAAATTTTAATAATATGGCTAATTGGGAAAATATTAACATTACTGAACTTTCTTTTGGTCTAAGATTAGATCCAGAGTATTATCAAACTAAATATTTAAATTTGAGAAAATCTTTAATGAATAATAATTGTCTAAATATATTATCTTTAAAAGAGGATATATGTTATGGTTTGCAAGCAGAACCAGAGTATCTAAATGAAGGAATTAAGTATATAAGAGCAATGAATCTTAAAGATATTGGTATTTCTGGAGAAATTTTAAAGATTAGTAAAAATCAAATTATTTCAGCTTCAAATTTACTTAAATCAGGTGATATTTTAATAACAAGATCTGGTGCTAACTGTGGAGATGTTAGTGTTGTTGATGATTATTATAAAAATGCAACTTATGGTTCATATATAATTAGAATTCGTTTAAAAAATATAAATCCTTTTATTGTATATGTTTTTTTACTATCCAAATATGGTAGATTTCAGACCAATCAGATTAGAACCGGATTAGCACAACCCAATT
Organism: Ignavibacteria bacterium; assembly: GCA_049516635.1. Taxonomy (GTDB): domain Bacteria; phylum Bacteroidota; class Ignavibacteria; order Tepidaquicellales; family OLB5; genus JBEKSX01. The sequence goes on from JBEKSX010000080.1 coordinate 14,134, forward strand.
TAAGTATTCCGTATATAGAAAATTTATTGATTATTCCCAATTTTCTTAAAATTGATTTTCAAAATCATATCGAACTTTTAATAAAAGAATGTTTTACGCATGAAAGAAACATTGATGAATTTTATCATGTTGCTCAACAAGAAATATTTGAGAGAATTAATTGGGTTAACTTTAATTCATCACATACTTTATCGTATTATGTAGATAAAGCTGCAATCGATAATTATTCAAGATTAGATCCTGAATTTTTTCAGCCAAAATTTATTAATCTTTATAAGTTTTTAAGAAAAGAAGGTTCTATTCAAATCAGTGAATTTTGTCCGTTGCCTAAAAGGGGTGTTTCCCCAGAATATTTTAAGGAGGGTGATATTTTAATTGTTAATAGCCAAAATTTAAGTGCAAATGGTATAATTGATGTCGAAAATCTAGAGAAGAGTAGTTTAGAATTTTATAACAATCATAATCATGAAAATTCTAGATTAAAAAAATATGATGTTTTAACTTATGCTACGGGTGCATATATAGGAAGAACTAATTGCTGGCTTGAAGAAGACAAAGCAATCGCTGGGATTGACTGCATTATTACCCAACCTAAAACCAGTATATGTGATCCTGTTTACCTTTCATTGTTTCTAAATTCTGAACCTGGATTAATGCAATCTAAGCAAAGAGCTAGTGGTTCAGCTCAAAGGCATTTATATCCCAATGATCTATATCATTATTTAATCTATATTCCTAAAAATAAAAACGGTAAACCTGATCTTGAATGGCAGCATAAATTAGCAAATAAAGTCATCCAAGCTTATGAAGCAAAAAAAGAAGCGAGGAAGAAATTAAAAGAAGCAATTGATTTGGTAGAGAAAGAAACTGAAAAAATGATTCAATCTTAGACAATTCTTTTAAATTGATACGTTTTTTCAACTATTAATCCTATATGATTGCCTAACTAATGATGTAACATATTCAAGTTCATCCTCAGATTTTAGATTAATCCTATAATCACCATTACCCCAATGACCGATTTCAGTAATATCTTGTGCTAAGTGTTGCGGATCATCAAGCTTACCTTTTGGTATATTTAAATAAATTGTCATTTTACTTTTATGAAAAACTATATCTGTTACATTGGTTTTTGTTTTAAAAGCAATATATTGTTTCATAGGTTTTACTGTAAATGTATCACTAATTGCTAACACTGAGTCTTTGAATTTGAAATATAGTTCTTTGATATCAGGTTTTGCGATTTTTAGGTGATCTTCTTCTGAATACACCTTAACTTCTTTTGTTATTGTCCTAACAGTTGAACTTTTTTTAGTTACTGATTTTATTGTTGCATTAGTAGTTACGGCTTCATGCTGGTCAAAGCGTATCAAATTTTTTGAATACCGCTTAACTTCCCATAATTCAATAGGTAAATCTTTAAAATTGATTGATTCCAACTGGAATGTTGTAAAAGTAGGTGAGATAAATATTACTTTGGATTGTGTCCAATCAACATCATCTCTTTTTAAAGACGCACTGCATTTCTCATTATATTCAAGTATTACCTCTGCTTTATTATTAAGCATTAGACCTAAATAACTCATACCCTGGTCTATAACAGAAAAGTTCTTATCTCTTTTGTACTCAATAACAACAAATGATTTTGATGCTTTATCATAAGCTAATGTATCAACCCTAAGGTTTGAGAGGGTAAATTCACTTCTAACTAATTTTAAACCGAAAATTGTTTCTAAATTAGCTTCAACAATTTTCTTTATATCTTTTTCTAGTTTAAAATTATTTTCAGTGATTAATTCGAGTTCATTTTTTGAGATTTTATATAAAGGCATGTAAATTGTTGCTTCTTTTTGAAATATCAATAAGTTATAAAATAATGTTTATAAATTCAGCATAATCATTAATCCTTAAATATCTAATTATCTGTGAATCCGACAAAGCCGGACACGTCTGTGGCAATTTCATCCCCTGCTTTCCTCAACTACCCAAAATTTTTGCCTTGATTTCTGCAGTTTGTTATAGTATATTTGTATTTGTAGTTTTTTGGTTTACTCGTGCCACGATTAAACGATAGTTTTTTATTAAAGATAAATGAAAATAGTTATTCATATGCTAATTAAGATTTATTCTTTAATCGTGGCACGAGTGTACGGATAAACAGGTTCTTTGACACAATGAGATCCTTCCCTCGATTCTCGTGGTCAGGATGACAAATTTGTCTCCCCTTAGCGAAAGGGGAGATTTAGAGGGGTTCTTAAACCGGATTCCCGTTTTCACGGGAATGACAAATTTATTTTCATAAATTTGTCATTTTAAGTAATGTTTTAATCAAATAATTTTTGCCTTTATAACCATATTATAAATAAATATGTTACGGACAGTTAACGGATTTAAATTAGGAAACGGATTTTGCATTTTTGATTACTTAAACATCAAATTGATTACTTAAGTAATGGGGGGTGTACCCCATGTTTTGCAAAATCTTCCTAACGAAATTCAGGTAACAGAAACAATCCCCGCAAGGTGCGGGCAAGCTGCCGAGGCGGAGCAAATAACAAAGAGTAAATAACAAAAATGCACAGTCTCCCCTTAGCGAAATGGTACATCCGCCTCTGGAGGAGGGGAGATTTAGAGGGGTTCAGAAATGGATTCCTGCTGGTCCAAAGGACTCCTGTGGAGAGTTTATCCCGCACTTCATGCGGGGCAGGAATGACAAGAGCGCACGAATGACAGGTCAGTAGTAATTACATATTTATCATATTCAAAATACGAATCATCGAGTTTACAATAAATTTGAAAAATTTAAGTAACACAAGTATGAAAAAAAGCTTATTAATTATTCCGTTATTTTCAGTTTTATTATTTTCAGTGAACATCTTCAGCCAGACCGCTAAGGATTACTTTGAATCCGGGCTTGCCAAAGTTGATTCTGCGGATTACAAGGGTGCTATCTCGGATATGACAAAAGCAATCGCATTAGACCCGAAATTTACCAAAGCTTATACAAGCAGGGGAAGTGCGTATGAAATGATAAGCATGCACGATGAAGCATTAGCGGATTTTACGAAAGCGATAGAGCTCGAGCCGGATTCTGCATATACATACGAACAACGCGGTGTTGAATATGTTTTTCTTCTGCAGTATGATAAAGCATTGGCAGATTTTACTAAAGCAATTTCATTACAGCCCGATGACGCAGCGATCTACCACGAAAGGGCGTATATGTACTTCTCTCTGCAAAGATACGATGAAGCATTGGCGGATTTCACAAAAGCTATACGGCTGAATCCCGATGACAAGGATGCTTATGTGGGGCGTGCTATTCTATATGATAACCTTAAGCAATATGATAAGGTAATACCGGACGTAACAAAAATATTAGAATTAGAACCGGATTATGCAAATGCTTATAAGATGCGGGGAAATGCATACAGCGAAACGGAACAATATGAAAAGGCGATAACAGATTTTTCCAAAGCCATTGAATTAAAAAATGATTACGCGGAAGCGTACGAGAAAAGAGGAAATACTTATTTTAAAATTGAGCAGTATGAGAAAGCCCTATCCGATCTGACAAAAGCAATAGATTTACAACCGGATTCTGCAAGGGCTTATTTTTCACGAGGCGGTGTATATAATATTTTAAAACAATATGACAAAGCTTTGAAAGATCTCAACAGGTCGATAGATATCTCGGGAGGCCATGCTGAAGCTTTTTTTGAACGCGGTATGATATATGATGAAATGAAAATGCTGGATAAAGCTGAAGAAGATCTTTTAACAGCTGTATCCCTGAAACCCGATTACAGTGAAGCTCTATACATGCTCGGTGTAGTTCAGGCTGAAGATCATAAATACGATGATGCAATTACCAACTACACAAGAGCTATCGAAATAAATCCGAAATTTATGATAGCTTATGTGGACAGGGGAGAGGCGTATCGCAACAAAAAAATGTACAGCAAGGCGATATCGGACTTTTCGAAAATCGTCGAAGCAAACCCTGATGTTTCATACGGATATTATTTACGCGGCTGTGTTCTTTCCGAGGAAGGGGAAAATTACCTCGCAATAGAGGATCTTAATAAAGCTGTAAAATTACAACCCAATGACGAACAGGCTTATAAAGTCAGAGGGGTGGCATACAGGAATCTCAAACAATACGATAAAGCATTGAGCGATTTGACACAAGCGATTGATATAACTCCGGACTATATAGATGCATACATAGAACGCGGTCTGCTTTATGATGATCTCAAAAAATTTCCGGAGTCGATCAGCGATTTTACAAAGGTGATCCAATTACAACCTGATCATTCTTTTGCATACCTGGCGCGGGGATTTTCGGAATATTACGCAGGTGATAAAGTCACAGCATGCCGGGACTTGCAAAAGGCGAAAGAATTAGGAGAAACTCTCGCCCAGACATATATAGACAAATACTGCAAGTGAGAGTATCGTAATGTCAATTTGTCATTCCCGCCCGTCTACGCCGGGTAAACTCCGGCAGCCTGCCCGCCTTTGGCGGGGGAATCCAGTTACAGCGTTGATCACAAGACATGAAAAAAATAAAAACAAAGCTATGCTCAAACTTTTTTATATAATCATCATTTTTTCGTTTCTATCCGTTACCTCCTTTTCTCAGTGGCAGGTTATTTCAACTCAGGGCAATGAAGCCGTTTCGTTCCCTTCTTCGAACACCGGATACTCTACTGCGAACGGTGTTACAAAAAAAACAATTAACGGCGGAATTAACTGGTCAACGCTTTCCGGAGGTAACCTGACAGGGATATTTTTTATCAATGATATGACAGGATGGGTGGTAGGTTACCCCGGTTACATCGGCAGAACAACCAACGGCAGCTCATTCACGCAGGAACCTACGGCTATCTCGGACCGGCTGAATGATGTCTTTTTCATAAACGATAATACCGGCTGGGTGGTAGGAGGTGATTTCAGCGTGGAGCGTATATTCAAGACCACAAATGCTGGTACTAACTGGAATGTACAGACAAGCGGTACCGCGAATAAATTATTTTCCGTTTACTTCATCGACGCCATGACGGGATGGAGCGTCGGCGGACCAAGCGCACCGAAGATAATCAAGACTACTAACGGAGGTGATAACTGGTTTACGCAGTCGACAACAGTTGGGACACCGCTGTATGGTGTAATGTTCTCGGATGCAAATACCGGCTGGGCGGTGGCAGGATACATCGGCGGCGAGACCATTATCAAGACCACCAACGGCGGAACAAACTGGTTCAGCCAGTCGAGCGGAGATAACAGGTATCTGAGGGATTGTTATGTCAGGAACTCATCCACCGCGTTTGGTGTAGGTCAGGGCGGCAAATTAATCTGGACGACTAACGGAGGCGATAATTGGGTAGTGCAGGTGACGGGCTCAACCGTTGAACTATGGTCGATCGATTTTGCGAACGATTCCATCGGTTATGCTATCGGTGATAACGTTGTCCTGAAAACCACGAACGGGGGAGTGGTGTTTGTCAACAGTACATCGAACACTGTTCCGGAAAATTTTGTCCTATACCAGAACTATCCGAATCCCTTTAACCCGACAACAAAGATAACGTTTACTATTCCATTGTCCCCCCTTTACAGCCAGCCCGCCTCGGAGCGGGAAAGGGGGGTTGGGGGGTTCTTGGTCTCCCTTAAGATCTTCGATCTACTCGGCAATGAAATCGCAACCCTCGTAAACGAACAGCTATCCCCCGGCACATATGAGACAGAGTGGTCCGCATCTTCTTATTCATCCGGAGTGTATTTTTACCGTTTAACTTCGGGGGATTTTTTGGAAACAAAGAGGATGGTTTTGGTGAAATGATACCCCCCCGCTTGAAGTGCCGTGCCTGCAGCAGGCATGGGCTGGTTGTGCGAAGGCAGGGAATCAGGTATCCAATTAATTCTTTGTTCATTACAACCCCGTTAGGGGTGAAATATCTATAGAAAATTGTTCCTATAAATTTTTTAGCTCCGTTAGGAGCGAAATAATGCATTCACAATATTATTCCGCTCCGCTGGAGCTTAATTTGTTTTTGTGCTTTAATTCTATAGATATTCCGCTCCTACGGAGCTTTGGAGGTTACTAACCTATTACCTGATACAATTTTCTCAGAAGAACACAGACCACCCAAGCGTAACGCCAAGCTGTTTATATTTATCTTTGGTTATCACCGTTTCCGGCGTAAAAAAGGTTTGCTGTGTCGAGTTATACTGTTCCTCATAATACGTTAGCCCGATATTCAGCAGGCTGTTGCCTGCGATGTTAAGCTTTACCCCTCCCTTTGCTCCCCAGCTAAAGCCGTCATAAGAACTAGAAGACACTGAAAACAATGTGTATCCTGCGGAAGCAGCGATATATGGATAGATAATCGATTTTGTGTTCATAACATATTCCGGCGTGAAATAGACCTTTATCCTGTTTTGCGTGTGACCCCAGACATCATCCGCTTCAAAACCCAAATCGGCGCCAAGCTTAAGTCCGTTGATCACAAAATATCCTGCATCGGCATCGAGAGCGAAGTTTGTATAAGAGTTTGAACTCCCGGACGTAAATTCGTTTCCTAA
>JBEKSX010000081.1:0-15716 GCA_049516635.1 Ignavibacteria bacterium
TCGACGGGCAGCCTGAGAATGGGTCCCAGATTAGGTGGTACAAGAATGGCGTGCTGCAAACAGCCCTTAATGATCTGAAGGTCGTATCCTCGTCGTACACTACGGTTGGGGATCAGTGGTACTACACTGTGACTCCCTCAGATGGGGTCGGCTTCGGAACAATGCAGACATCATACACCACGACCATAAGGAACAACGCCCTACCTACGACTGGTACCCCTGTGCTAACCACCAGCGGAGGCTCGAACACCGCGTCCATTCTGATATGCACACCTAGCACGAGTGATGCAAACGGAGACGCTTACACTAACATATACAATTGGTTAGTGAACGGTGCATCGATCACAGGACTCAACATGCCATTCGACACCTACAGCGCCACAACGGCGACGGACTACTCTGGGAACGGGAACAATGGCGTAATTACCGGGTCCACGTGGTCAACCGGCGGCATATCGGGTGGATACATGAAGTTTGATGGCAACGATGTCATAATAGTGCCTGATAAGGCCAGCGTTGGGGGCGATGGCACATGGAATGCGATATCGTTGGAGTTCTGGGTGAATCCCAGCGTGGCGCAGACGGGGTCGAGGATAATCGCTAAGAAACTGGGATCAGATGACTCCGGAAGCTACATGGTAGGGTTCGCGACGTCCCCTCCGAGCAACACCCTATTCTTCGGTGTAACAGTGAATGATACGTGGTACGACCTGTCGAGTAACACTAAAACGGTTATACCCACTGGTACTTGGAGCCACGTTGTTTGCACCTACCAATCAGGCACTGGGCTGGCAATCTACATAAACGGTGCTCTAAGCGCCTCGATGGTCCTCCCCGTCTCAGGACCCATATATTCAGAGCCCAAACCCGCAATCCAGCCAGTGTACATCGGCTACGACGGCGGAAGTAACCCCGTCCGGTTCTTCAAGGGCGGACTCGACGAAGTAAAGATATACAACCGCGCTTTAACTCCGAACCAGATCCAGCAACGCTACCAGGAAGGTATGAACAGCATAACCACGACATCGAAGATTATGCCAAGCGAGTTAAAGGCAGGCGACACCTGGAGCTGCCAGGTCACCCCCAATGACGGCTTCGGAGATGGAGTTTCAGCAACATCAAACTCTGTAACATTGACGCAGGGAACTAACTCTAACCCGGTGGTTAACTACAACCTAGCATGGGGATACCCAGGCGGGCTACTCACGCCAGGAGGCTCCATAGCCACTGGATCCACGGTACGCATGTACACTGGAGTATCAGATCCCTCACCGTCCAAATCAGCTACAAGCCTCATTCCAGTGGAAGCTGGACGACTATCACTTCGACCACGTGGCTGTCCCTCTACGGTGGCTACTGGTACTACGACTGGGTGATACCCGGAAGCGCGACCTTGGGCTCCTACGATGTTAAGGTGGATGTATCCGATCCGAGTGGGGGATCCGCTTCAAACACTGTCTCCAATAGCTTCACAGTGACAGTGACTTTAATATAGCATGTAATATCGTCCGTTTTTTCTTTTTTAGATATCAACAATTTTACATTATTTATATTCGTTCGTATGCAGGTAAAACTATGTCTAAATGCGTGTGATTGGAAATTTTAAATACTGTCTTCCATTGTATTCAAGTATAATGTATTTCTCCTCTTTCCTGAAAGAAGTTAGAAAGAGGGCTATCCGGGGTAACGTCTGGTTTAGGACTCTAGATTGTTTAGAACGAGGAATCCTCAATCTTTCAGCTAAGATTCTCGATGTCATTCATAGTGAATCCCTACAAGTAGAGCTTTCAAAGATCGTAAGTAAGATCGAGGACGCACTGAGAGGGGTATTTGAGAAAAGGTTCCTGAGCTATGGACTTGCCAGAGCGAAAGAGATTGTTGCTAACGCAGTGAAACTTGGCTGCAATGATGCTGTTGGTTGGTTGACAAACTCTTCCTTCGCGAAGTATGTCACCTTCATGAGTTTGAATAATTCCTTTGGGTGAAGTAGTATATTTTAACAGATCCGGATTGTTGTTGAAACTCAGTAAGTTGTTAATTATATTCACTGTAATAAAGGAGATTTAGATGAAATCTTGTCTTCAATATTTATAACCGGCGTAGCTGGTTATGTTGGGAGTGTACTAGTCCGAAATTTACTAGATAACGATTATAATGTAATTGGTTGTGATAGTCTAGAATATAATAATAAATATAGCATTGATTCTATTATAGATAAACCTAATTTTAATTTTTTAAATGGAGACATTACCAATGATAAATTATTTTTGGAAATTAATAAGGAAGAAATTGATGTTTTTATTAATTTAGCAGCAATAGTCGGAGATCCGGCGTGTGGGTTAAAGCCGGAAAAAGCTGTCGAGGTTAATTATGATGCGACTATCAAGTTAGCAGAACTAATGTTAAATAAAGATATCGATTTATTCATTTTAGCTTCAACATGTAGTATATATGGGAAAAATGAAATTCCATTATTGAATGAAGAAACAGAGGGAAAACCTGTATCATTATATGGTTGGAGTAAAGTCTTAGCAGAAAAAGGTATAAAGAGACTTGGTGAGAAAGGCTTACCTTTTAGTATTTTAAGATATGCAACCGCTCATGGATACTCTTTTAGACCAAGGTTCGATCTTGTTGTCAATAATTTTGCTTTACGTGCATTGACTAATATGGATCTCACAGTTTTTGGTGGAACACAAATTCGACCATTTATACACGTTAAAGACATGTGTAAAGCAATTATGTATTGTATTTCGAATATTGATAAGGCGAAAGGAGAAATTTTTAATGCTGGTAATGAGAAAGAAAATTACTCAATCCTTCAAGTAGCAAAAATTATAAAAGAAATCATTCCCTCTACAAATATAAAAATACTTGAAGATATTATTGATGAGAGATCATATTCGGTAAGTTTTAATAAAATTCAAAATAAATTAAATTTCATGACTAGTTATACGATAAAAGATACCGTAAATGATGTTTCTGAAGCTATTCAGAATCATCTTATTAAAGATCCTAAATCAAAATTATATTATAATATATAAATACAGTAACATATTATAATAGGATGTGAAATTAAATGGAATGGAAAATACCTCTTTATAAGATATATTGGGATGAAGAAGATATTAAAAGTGTAACTAAGGTTATTTCAAGTGGAGCTTACTGGGCTGGGGGTAAAGAAATATTTGATTTTGAGAGGAATTTATCAGAATATTTTGGTAAAAAATATGCTTTAACATTTAATTCTGGTACATCCGCTTTACACGCTTTAATGTTGGCTTATGATTTTAAATCGGGGGATAAACTAATTGTTCCCTCTTTTACATTTATTGCTACTGCAAATTCTTCTCTATTCGTTAATTCTGTACCAATTTTCGCTGATATAGAAGAAGAAACCTTTGGACTTGATTGTAATTCAGTTAAAACAATCATGGATCATAATACAAGCGTCAGAGCTGTTATGCCTATTCATTATGGGGGTACCTGTTGTAAGGATATTACTGGCATTACGGAGTTAGCTAATGATAAGAAAGTCATTTTAATCGAAGATGCAGCCGAATCAATAGGTGCTAAACAAGCTGGTAAAAAAGCGGGTACTTTTGGAGATTCTTCCATGATAAGTTTCTGTGGTAATAAAGTTATCACTACTGGTGAAGGAGGCGTAATTATCACAGATTCTTATGATATTTATAGACGATTAAACTTGATTAGGTCACATGGTAGAGATGAGCTAGAATCCTATTTTGCCTCGTCAGTTTCCTTTGACTATATTACTTTGGGGTATAACTGGAGAATTTCATCTATAACGGCAGCTCTAGGTATTTCCCAGTTAAAAAAATTAGATAAAATTATTAATTTAAGGCAAAATATTGTAAAATACTATAACGATAAACTTAAAAAAATTAACTGGATCATAACACCAAAATTTTCGGAAGAAAATGTTTATCAAATGTATACAATTAAAGTGAATAATTCTTTAAATAGCAGAGAAAAATTAAGAAATTATTTAACTAAAAAAGGAGTCATGACTAAGATATATTTTGATCCAATTCATCTAACTAAATTTTATCGTGATAAATTTGGGTATAATGAAGGAGATTTTCCTATTACCGAGAAAATATCAAAAAGCGTACTTACTTTACCTTTATACCCTAGTATGACTAAAGAAGAGCAAAACTATTTGATAGATTCTATAATAGAATATAATGAATCAGGCCTATAAAAAATGGAAGAAATAGTTATCATCGGTGCCGGAGGAATGGGGCGGGAAATACTAGATGTAATTGAATATCAAAATACTCTTAAAACAAAGTGGAATTTTCTTGGTTTCGTAGATGAAGATCCCAAGCTATTGGGTCTTACTGTAAGGGAATATCCCGTTTTAGGTGACATTACATGGTTTGAAGATAATTATAATTGCAAAATTAAAATTATAATTGGGATTGGAAATAATTATATCCGAAGAATAATGGTTAATCAACTTCTAAAATATGAACCAACATTTGCCAGTCTCATTCATCCCTCTGTTAATATTACCAAACAAGTAAAGTTAGGACCTGGGTCAGTCATTCTTGCGGGATGTACATTGACAAATAATATAACTATTGGAGAACATGTTATTGTAAATATAGGGACTTCTATTTCACATGATTCAAATATTAAAAACTTCGTAAATCTCTGTCCAGGTGTTCATATTAGTGGTAACAATTTAATTAATGAGGATGTTTATATGGGAACTGGTTCTTTAACTATTAATGATATTATCATAGGGAAAGGGACATATGTAGGCGCAGGAGCGGTCGTAACCAAATCTCTTCCTGAATATGTATTGGCAATTGGCATACCAGCAAAACCAATTAAAAAACTAGATGACAAAATAAATGGTTAAAATTAATTTTGATACAATATGAATGATATATTAGTTATTATTCCTGCACGTAATGAGGAAAAAACCATTTTTAATGTGGTAAAAGGGATATATGATTCGCTACCTGATGTCGATATTATAGTTATAGATGATAATTCAAATGATTATACGGCTAAATATGCGAGGAACGCTAAAGCAAAAGTTTTTTCTTTACCATTTCCGAGTGAGGGTGGAGCAAATTTAATTCTATTAATGTATTTAATTACTCTAAAATATGATTATAAATATCTACTAAAGATCGATGGAGATGGGCAACATATGTCAACTGATCTCATAAAAATTAAGGATGAACTAATAAAAAATAAGTACGATGTGGTGGTAGGTTCAAGGTATATTAAAGATGGGGTTGACGAAGAAAATGGAAGTATCATCAAGAAAATAGGTCGTTTGTATACTCAAACTTTCCTTAATTCGTTCTTAAAGAATAATATCGTTTATGATCCAACTTCAGGTCTTCGAGGTTGGAGTCGTGGCTGTTTAAAGAAATTAGTTAGTTATTATTTGGATGAAAAATCAATTCTTCCTGAAGATACAATTTTTTGGCCTTTAGAGATACTACTTTGTGATAAGATGAATATTCAGATCTGTGAAGTCCCAATTACTGTTAAAAAAAGGGAATTCGGTAATTCCAAAAGTTTTACTAATTATCGTATGTTAAAATATTTTATGACTCTATCTTATAATGTTTTTTTGTTTAGGAAATCATAAATAATGTTTGAAAACTATTTATTATTTGGTTTATTTTTTTCTGTTATTCTTTTTATTGTTAATGTTTATTTGTTTAGATTTAAAAAAATTAGTGGACCAATGTTTATACAATGGTTCATTATTTCAATATTAATTGGTGTTGTTAGCATAGTTCCAATTTTTATTCAGATTATTTCCAATATATTAGGAACTCAATTAACAATGTCTGGAATTACAGGTGTTTTATTTTTATTTTTATTTTCTTTTATTTATTATCTACAATATCGATTAAACAAATTAGAAAATAAATTACATAAGCTTTTACCTATTGTCTTGTCTAAAATGGATAATGATGTAATTTTAGATAAGAATGAAGAAGAATAATTAATAATAATTTATGATTGTGATTTATATTTGACAAATTTTTACATAAATAGGATATGTCGTTCATTTTATCCGGATATTCCAAAAGTGTATCTTTATGATCTATCAAAATATCAATATAAATTCGGAAATAGAATAGATATTATTACTTGGGCAAAAACAAATTATAAAATAAATACACTGTATGAAGAATATTTTAAAATATATAGACTAAGAGGAGTAAATTTTTCACCATATAAGGAGGTTTTTGAAGGTTATCCATATTTGCCTACTCTTCCTAAACTAATCAAAGAGTTAAAACCAGACATTATACACGCAGAATCTCAATTATTTTTACCAAGTTATCAAGCCATATCTACAGCTAGTAAATTAAACATTCCAAGCGTACTTACAATTCATGGAGTATTCGCGGATAGAGGATTTTTAACTAATAACGCTCAATTAGCCTATCTTAAAACGTTTGGCGCTAAAATGTTTAAACTAGTAAATAAGATAATTTGTCTTTCTAAAGGAGATCATGACGAAATAATTCAGCTAGGTTGTCCAAAGGAAAAAATTAGTATAATTCCGACGGCTGTTGATTTCGATTTATTTAAGCCTGGCAAACAAAATAGTGAAGACTGGATTGTATGGTCTGGTAGATTTGTTCAAGAGAAAGGAATAAAAACACTGATTGATATTGCTAAAATAGTATTGACAAAAAGAAGCATAAATATAAAATTTATATTTATAGGCGATGGTCCCTTACTCTTAGAATGTATGAATATTGTAAGAAAAGATGATACAATAAATAAATCAGTCATTTTTACTGGATGGATAGAAAGAGAAAAACTTGCAGAAATATTAAGTAAATCTTCCATATTCATATTTCCATCTCTAAAAGAAGGTATGCCTATTTCAGTTTTAGAAGCAATGTCATCGGGTCTTCCTATATTAGGTTCGGACATTTCAGGGATCAAAGAGTTAATAATCGATTCATATAATGGATACTTATTAAAATCTGGAAATTCTATTTTATTTGCAGATAAGATATTATATTTATTAGATAACAACAATATTAAAGAAAAGATGGGTGATAACTCTCGAAAACAAATACTGAATAAATATAATTTTAATTTTGTATGTAAACAAATTCAAAATATATATGAAGAAGTTTATAATTAAAATAATATTAATAGGTGAATGAATATTAAAATCTGTTTTATGGGAAATACCAACACTTTATATAAAAATTATTATTCTTCAAAAAGTAACCAACAAATTATCTATAATCAATCTACTCAAATTAGAATAATTAAATTTTTAGATATTTTATCCCAAAATGGTTACGATTATAGTCTTATAAATACCCCTTATTATACTATTGAAAAAATAAAGGATGAAATAAATTCCTCGGATATTATTTTCTTTAATAGAATTCAAGGATCTATTTTGACTTATATAGATCTAAAATTTTTATTTTCTTTTTATTACTCTAAAAAAAATAATAAAAAAATTATTTTTGACATAGACGATGCTATACATCTAACATTCCCGATATTAACAGAAATGATCTCAAAGTTAAGTGATATAGTAATTGTTGGAAGTCATTATTTATATGAATATTATAAAAAATATAATAATAATGTTATTTTGGTTCCTTCGTCAGTAGATATAAATGTAATAAAACCTATAAACTCTAACAAAAATAAAGAATTTGTTATAGGATGGCATGGTTCCGCAATCACTCATATTAATAATATTAAGTTGTTAAAGCCTATAATTATGAAATTAAATAAGAGATATGATTTTACTTTGTCCATAATAGGAACTACTTCAGACTTAAGGTTGCAGAAAAGAATAAGTAATTTTTTTCCATCTATAAAGATAAATTTTGGTCCAACTTATTGGGTTCCTTATGATGAGATTCCATATATTTTATCGACTTTCGATGTTGGGGTTTATCCTTTAAAACCTACTATTTGGAATATGGCTAAATGCTCGATGAAATTATTAGAATATATGGCTATGGAATTACCTACTTGCTCTAGTAAAATAGGAGAAAATATACATATTTTACAAAATGGTATAGATGGATTTTTATGTGGAAATGAAGATGAATGGATTAATTTTTTATCTTTATTAATCGAAAATGAAAAAATACGAAATGAGATAGGATTAATGGCGAGAAAAAAAATAATGAATAAATATGATATCTCAAAAAATGCTTCGTTATTATTAAAAATACTAGGAAATAATAATGAATGTCATTGAAATTATTGGATTAAATAGATTACATTTTCAACTATTAGATTTTATAATAGTATCTTCATCTATCAACTTATTATCTCGTTTAAATAAAAAATATATGAATGATATGAGTTATTTGTAAATAATATAATATATAATAAATGTAATCCATTAACATCAGCCTAAATTATGAATTAAGAAATATGCGCGCGAATTTCTTTTGTGAGAAGGATTTTCTCCTCATAACTCTAGCCTTCTTTGTAATAGATAACAAGTTAGGCATTATTGGGGCATAGAAATGTGGTTTTAAAGAAAATATGATCAGGTATATTTTAGACTATTGCGCGCGAAATCTTATATGACCCATTCGAGGCTTCCTAACGAGGAAGGCGCACGAAGGGCAGAATGCAATCTCATAAAATATCTGTTATTATTTTAAATTATAATGGATCTAAATATATTGTTAATTGCCTATCCTCGGTTCTAAAGTCTTCTTATGATAATTTTGAGGTTATATTAGTTGATAATGCTTCAACTGATGATAGTATCTCGATTGTTGAAGAATTGTTTAATGATGAACGAATAAGGATAGTTCGTAATTCTTCTAACTTGGGATTCTGTGAAGGTAACAATATAGGTTATAAATATACTAATGGCGATTATCTGGTTTTTCTTAATAACGATACTGAGGTCGATCCTAAGTGGCTTGATGAGTTAGTAAAAGTAATGGAATCCGAGCAAAAAATAGGTATAGCCCAGAGCAAATTATTACTACTAAATAATCGTCAAATCTTTGACTCTACCGGTGACTTTTTAGATTACTATTGTTTGTCAATGCAAAGAGGTCTTGATGAAATAGATCGAGGTCAATATGATAATGTAGAGGAAATATTTAGCGCACGTGGAGCTAGTTTGATTATTAAACGTAAAGTTATCAAAGACGTAGGTCTATTTGACCCTGATTTTTATTTGGGGTACGAAGATATAGATCTTTGTTGGAGGGTTAGACTAAGAGGATACAAGGTAATGTATGTTCCAAAATCCATTGTGTATCACAAAGGAAATGGTACACCTTCAAATGTAAAGTTATATCATAGTCAAAAAAATATAATTATTTTAATGATAAAAAATTATAATGCAAAAAATATTATAAAATATCTCCCGGGTTGTTTAGTGATTATATTTGGTGGATTTATTAAGAATTTTTTCACTATGAAAGATAATAAGAATGTATTAGTAACGTTAAAATCATTTCGATGGATTCTGAAGAATCTTCAGAATATTTTTATTAAAAGATATATAATCCAACATAGGGTTAGGAAAGTGACAGATAATAAAGTGAAAAATATAATGCTTCATACAAACTTCCGTTTATATACTAGATATATGTTAGAAATGATTAGAGTTATGAATAATCCTGAAGGTATAAAGAACTTAAGAAAATGGTATTATTTCATAACAAAACCAATATGACGAGGATAGATATTTATGAATATATTCTCAAATTTGATAAAAATTTTTATGGCGTTTATTTTGTTCAGTGTAACTTACTTAACGATTAATGGATTACAAGGATTACTATTAGGTATATTTCTCAGTATATTTTTGCTATTTCTCATGGTAGTATTAAAAAAAGAAAATAATATAAATAATATTTATTATGTCGATGTATCTTTAAAGAGATTATGGAAATTTAAATGGATATTATTAATCTTTGTTGCTATAATTTCGATTTCTTTCCTGTACATTGTATTGCCAATTGCAACTCCTTTATACATTCCTCCAGAAAATATTCAGTTTGTCAATTGGATACGACTTTTTAGTTCAATTTTATTAACTACATTTCTACCTGGTTATTTAATACTAGAGATAATTTGTAATAATCAATCTATTAATCAATTATATCGGATTATGTTTTCATATATTATTAGTATATTCGCTTCATTTATTGTTGGTTATATAATTATTCTTTCAGGAAATAGCATTAGTGAGATGGGAATATTTGGAATTTCTATTTTTAATATTTCAGTGCTCATAATATATATCGCCTTATTAATCAAACATCATCATAGCAATAAAGAAAAAAATAAAATTGTTAAAGATATTTACATACTAAATAATCAAACATTATATATTACATTTTTTTTGATAATAATGATATGTTTAATTGTTGTAATAACTTACATGCAATATGGCAGTCAACTTATTAATGATCAGAAATATTATCATGGCTTAGGTATTTTACTTGACTCCATTAAACTACCTCAGGATGCTTTTGCATTTCCTTCAAATATTTGGCTATTCGGAGTATACTTTGCAATGTTTTTTACATCAAGTGGGATACCATCCATAAATGCATATAATTCTTTAAATTTCTTAAATATTATACCTATTATTACCTTTTTTTTATTAGTAAAAAGTTTCTTCAAAAATCAACAAAACTCTGATTCTATAGCGGTATTGTGCACATTTTTTGCTTTCTTTTCTTCTGGATTTGGCTGGATATACGCATTAAAAGATATTTTAAATAATAACATATCAATCTCATCTGCAGTTTATCAGGCTTGGCTTAAGACTTACGACATTTTAACTCCCAATTCATTTGTAACTGCTGGGCATCCCGACCCCACCACACCTCTTTTGCTCATTGGATTACCTTCAATGTTTATTTTATTTCTACAGACAATTGATGATAAAAATAGTAGTAAATTAAGGTACTTTCTCATAATTATTGCAGCTGTTACTGGGTATCTGGGTCATACAGAAACAATTATTATGATAATCACTGTAGCTATAATATCTCTAACTAAAAAAGATAGTATAAAGACTCTATTTTCTTTAATCATAGCTTTTTTAATTATTTTTGTTATAGATGGATCATCTCCAAGTCACTTTTATAGTACTCAAGGTATTGTATTAATGGATATTTTCATTTCTTTTCCGACTCTACTCTTATTAACTTTTGTAGGCTTAATACTTATTTATCTAACTTTCCAAAAATTAAAAATTCCAAATTATATAATAATGCTACATGAACTGAATAGAAATATATTGATTAAAATTATAAAAAATTATGGAATTATCTTCATTTCATCTTTAATATTTATTATCTACATATTTACTTTTATAATTTGGGGATCTATCGAAGCCAATTTCAATGTATGGCTTGTATTCGGATATAATGGTTCTGTTCCATGGTATTTCTATCCACTTCGTTTAGGTATTGTTGGTATTATAGCCTTAACTGGTATTTTATATTGGGCAATATCAAGAAAGTATAATTATCTCGCTCAACTTGTCCCACTATATATCTGGTTATTTATTCCAATATTTCTTCGTTCTTATTATTTAGAATACAGATTAACTAAGCAATTTTCCCTTCCTGTAAGTATAATCGCTGGGTTCGTATTATACAACCTTATTTCAAAATTATCAATTTACTCTATCCGAATTACATCACAAAATACTCATAAATTACCCTCAAAATTATATAATATAATTTTAAATCATAATATTAACGGCAAAAATTTAATATCAATATTACTTTTGGTTATCATCATATCTTCTACTGAATCTAACCTTCTCTCAATTCGCGTTGTTAAAGATAATGACAACAATAATGTAACAAGCGTATTACCCCTGAGACAACCATTAACCACCGAAGAACTTTCAGCTTTAACCTGGTTAAAACTTAATATTGATCCAATGACCGACACTGTGTTATTTCTTCCAGATGGACGTGGCTTGGGCTCTGAGGTAGTCAATTTAGGCGGGGCTTTAGAATTAAGATCGAAACAGTATGTGCCGTTCTTTGAGGTAAATAATCCTGACAATTTTTTTAACCTTTGTTATAAAATAAACGCCAAATATGTATATCTCAATTGGCAAGATAAAAATATACTAAATACGAGCGAAAGATATGTGAACAGTTTTGTTAATAAACTGTTACCTTATCTTCCAGTGGTATTCAATAATTCTAAAGTTACAATTTATAAATTTCCTAATTTTACACCAACTTCCAAATCATCATCGATGGCTTTCATCATTCCATCATCTACTCTACCTATAACTACAATTGATATCGAAAATTTAAATTATTCCATAATTAATAAAGATGATCCAACATTAAGTAACTATAATACGTTGGTATTATCAAGTTATCCCTCCTCTGAAGAACTTAACGTATATACGAAATTGGTGGTTGATGGTTGCAGACTAATAATTTTAGCGTTCCCTCCAAGCTCTGATTTAGTGATAAATTCAACATTAAAATATGAATTTGTAAATGGCATTACTAAAAATAATACTACTATACAAATTCCAGAAATTAAAATACCCTATATTAATGAAACAATGCTTTTTAATACTAAAATTTATTCGGATATTTATTATACTTTTAACGGAAAAAGAGTTTTACCTTTTGAATTTACGGTAAATATGGGAAAAGGTACTATAACTTACCTTAATTTTCATTTACTATTTGATTATATTCAAAATTGTTCAGATAAAGGAGGCAAGAGATTGCTTTTCTCTAAACTTGGTGAAATATTTGAATTACTAGAATTGAAATTACCCCAACAACAAACCATTAGTAATTTGAACATAGAACCGTATTGCTTTATACGTGGCTCTATAAATTCAACCGGAAAAATCATCCTCAACACAGACTCCTTCAGGTTCATCGATCAAAAACCTTTGTTCGGAACTGTCGATCTCTCTAACGTAACGATTTTTAACATAATGGAAGGTAATGAAATACTATCTAAAAATAGAGTATTCAATGCTACACTTCTTAATTACCAAATTAGTGGTCAAAGCAAAACAATTATTCAGACTTCATATCTTAATACGCCATCTTTAGACGGAGGCGCTTATTCTACATTTGAGATCCCAGGTACCTTCAATATGATAATAAAACTTGCAAATAATTCAACCCTAACCCTGACACTATTAATAAATAAAATCGTAATGAAACTCTCAATAGTTGGTGGCTCATTAGCTATTAACGTACTGGATCCTATAGAAGACATACAAACAAATTCTATTTATAAAAATCTTTTACAAATATGTACAAAAAATCCAAATCTTTTACTGACCGGACGTACTTACATGCAACAAGCATATTTGAGTGAAGGACCTTACTCCCTCCTTGTTTATGGCTATCCCGCTATTATTTTTGGTACGACTAGTTTCCAAATAGAAAGTATTGATAATGGTATATTTAGAATATCTAATTTAAATATAATAGGAAAGTTATCTTCTCAAATACCTGCTATAATGTGGAATGAATGGAATATTCCTTGGGATAGTATATTTATTTCCTTTATATTTTTAATTTTTGTTATTTTTATGATATCTGTTATCTTAATATACAGAAAAATCAATTTAACTTCCCAAAAAAGGCCAGAGGAATGCGACACAGAGCGAGGTCTTAAGGAAACTTAAGATATCTCGCAGCCGTTCTCACTAGATTTGTCATCTACACAACGCGAAGGAAAGAATAAAATTTATCCTCTTAATAACTACTGACTAAGTATGATTGATGGTGTAAGGGTAAGAGATATTATAAAGAATGTTGATGATAGAGGTTATTTTTCTGAGCTTCTAAGAACTGATTGGAATGATTTACTAGATGATGATAAACAAGTACAAATAAATCTTTCTTATAGTTTCCCTGGAATAGTGCGTGCTTGGCACAGGCATCTAAAAGGCCAGAACGACTACTTCATCTGCTTAGATGGCACTGTTAAAATTTGTGCTTATGATGATAGAACAAACTCAAAGACCTACGAAGAACTTGATGAAGTTATTTTAAGTGGCGATCGATTGAGAGTAGCTAGAATTCCAGGCATTCTGTGGCATGGCTACCATGCAGTAGGTACTCACCCCGTAAAGGTTCTCTACAGCGTAAATACACTCTATGAATATAGTCAACCAGATGAAGAACGAAGACCATGGAATAACTCCGAGATTGTGCCTAAAACAATCAATGGCAAAGCCAACGATCCAAGAGTTGGAAAGCCTTGGAACTGGTACTACTCACCAAATAAATAGAGGATTATACTTTGAAATATCTAATAACCGGTGGTGCGGGCTATATTGGCGTTCCACTGATTAATCACTTATTAAATAAAGGTAATAGCATCGTCTGCCTAGATCGATTTTTCTTCGGCAAAGAAAGTCTCTCCAAGTTAATTGGAAATCCTAAATTATGTCTCGTTAAGGAAGACATTCGCCGGTTTGACCCTTCCCTCTTACAAGGGATCGATGTAGTAATCGATCTCGCCTCTCTTTCCAACGATCCCAGCAGCGATATTAATCCCGTAAAAACATTCGATATTAATTATCTCGGCAGAGTTCGTGTTGCAAAACTCAGTAAAGAATACGGAGTTAAACGGTACATACTTGCTTCAACATGCAGTGTTTACGGATTCCACGACCAAATATTAACCGAGGAATCAAAGACAAATCCTCTAACCACTTATTCTAAATCCGCAGTCAGGGCAGAAGAGGACGTGTTATCCTTAGGAGACGATACTTTTACCGTCGTAGTACCTAGATTCGCTACAGTCTACGGTTTGGCCCCTAGGATGCGATTCGATCTCGTTATCAATGCAATGATTCTGAGGCTACAACAAACTGGTAAGTTATCAGTTATGAGAGATGGAACTCAGTGGAGGCCATTCATTCACGTCAAAGATGTTGCGAGAGCTTATGAATTTCTAGCGGAGTCCGATCCTGAAAAGGTAAATAAAGAAATATTTAACGTAGGTTCAAACGAACAGAATTATCAAATATTTCCTTTAGCACAACTGCTTGGGAATAGCTTTGGTAAACCATACGAAATTGTCTGGTATGGTGATCCCGATTTACGCTCCTATAGAGTGAACTTCGACAAAATTTCTAGACTCGGTTTTAAAACGATTTACACCCCCGAATTTGCATCAAAGGAGATATACCAGGGTCTTGAGAAGGGCGAAATCAAGGATGAATTAAAGACTAGAACTGTCGAATGGTACAAGCATCTCCTAAGTATTGAAGAATTAATCAATGACGTGAAACTTAAAGACACCATTCTTTAGAGGAAATACCTTGAAAATACTCGTAATAGGTGGTGGAGGCCAATTAGGCACTAAACTTATCGAACAAGGCCGAGAAAGACATAATCTATATGCAACTTATATGACAAGAAGACCCACACTCGACTCCTCCAGAGTTTACCAAGTAGATAAAATAAATGATAAATCCATTCAGGAATTAATAGCTAAAATCAAACCTTATGCTGTGATCGACACTGCGGCTCTTCATAACGTCGATCAATGCGAAACAAACAAAGAAGAGGCTCACCTGGTAAACACAATTGGCACTAGATCTATAGCTAACGCATGTCAGAGAAATGAAGCTAAGATGGTATTTGTCTCAACTGATTATGTATTTGATGGTAAGAAAGGTCTCTATCGGGAAACCGATCAACCTGCACCAATAA
>JBEKSX010000082.1:0-26963 GCA_049516635.1 Ignavibacteria bacterium
TTCAGAGTATTGTGAAGCGAGAGAAACGAAGTCCTCACCGCCTTTGGCTCGGCTATATACGTCGAGAGCTTTCTGGTATGTCTGGATAGAATCTATAACGTTCCCCGTGCTGTCTCTTTTGTCCTGTATCAGAATATGTGATGCCCTGATGGACTCAAGGCGCGGTTTCTTGTCTGTCAGCTTAATGATATGAAGTCCGAATATGGTCCTGACGGGTTTCTTAGTAAATTCACCTACCTTCAGGTCATATACTGCACTTTCAAACGATTCGACGGTCATTCCGCCTGTGAAGTAATACAGGTCACCTCTATTCGCTTTTACGGTTCTATCCGCTGAATACTGGAGGGCAAGTTCTCCGAAATCTTCACCATTCTTCAATTTCTGAATAACCGTGTCCGCTTTTTCGGATGCCATAATAGAATCCTGTATCGTTGGCTTGTCGGGTAGTGATATCAATATATGCGATGCCCTTACTTCATATTTTTTTCTTTCATACAGAGTCTTTATCTCCGGTTCTACCACTTCCTTATCAATCAGGAAGGTGGGAGCATAGTTCTTCTGATATTCTGCAATTTCCTTCTGCATATCCGGAGTGCTCAAAAGACCTCTTTCCCTGGCATCCTTAACTTTCAGCCTGAAATTAACGTACAGGTTGAGGAATTGTTTTTTATCATCTAATGATTTATTCCTCGCAGAATCGATGTTATTTACAGTTTTCATATACTGTTTTTCGAATTCACCTAAAGTAACTTTTTCATCTCCTAATTCAACCAATGTTTTACTCCCATGGCCGCAATTGATGAAGAAAAATGCTGTAATAACGGCTAATAATACAAAAGCAATAGATCTGGAACGCTTTGAGATTTTTTCCATGTTTTTGATATGTTTTTTTAAAATTATGTTTGTAATGAATATCTATTTTACTCAATATTGATATGAGATTCAAGGTAAACAGGGGGAATAGTCTGTATAAGCAAGTATGATGTTTGCTTAAGTCCAATCAGAGTCTCTTGAAGAGGACTCTGATGGTTTATTACCCTGGCTTTTAGTAATACAAACCCTCAGCGTCCCCTGCGGGAGACACTGAGGGAACCCTAAATTTAAAAGACAATCGATGGATAAATATATTTAGAAAATAGCTAGGTAAATAATATGCTATTGAAGAAGTAAATCTTCATTGGTGACAGGAAATCCTTATCAAACTTAAACAATAATTGATACCTATTAGTTATTTCTTCTTTTTTGATAAGTTTCACAGTAATGGTCAACTGTCATATTACATCTACAAGTGAATGAGGGTATCGGATTTATCTCTTGACAACAATCAGTAGTATAATGATATAGCGAGCCTTCTTCTAAACCACATATATCACAACATCCGCTTACTAGGGTTGTGCAGACTGCACTTGTTTCAAGTATCGTAATGATACAACCTTCCACTGGACTCCCATTCTGGTTATATATACAAATTGTTACACAACAATCTGGATTTTTTACAATATCTTTATTTGTAGCGGTCGTAGTTGAGAATAGAAAATAAATTAACAATAATGAGAACAATAAAATGAACAAAGATAATATCTTTTTCATTTTAGACTCCTTAAATTAATATTATTTTAAATTGATTTAATTACTAACAATTATATATTAATTAAATTTTTTATTACAAGAGAAAGTAATGAATATTTATAAAGATAATATCTTAAATAATAGACATTATTGCATAGAATTTATCGAATTTATTGTAATTTGCCAAATTAAAGCATTCATTTTTTTAAAGCATTAAATATCAGCAATTTAAGTTAATATTTTTTTATCCTGTTAATATATTTAACATCTACGAACATTAATTAGCAGAAATTCTAAAGTAATTATAAAAAAGATTGATTATATTAGTTACAAGTAAAGTAAATAAAAAAGAATTAATACAGTGTTTAAACTGTATAGTTATTTTCATAAAGGGGTGGAACATGAAAACAAAATTATTTACCCTGCTACTTCTCTTCGCTTCTATTTATCGTATTAATTCACAGTGGGAACAAATATCAAACGGAATTAGTCCAATTGAAATTGATAAAGTAACTAATGTTGGTGGAAATATTTTCGCTGGTACTTATATGCATGGTATTTTTTTAAGTTCTAATAATGGGAAAAACTGGTCCCCAGTTAATAATGGATTTCCTGATAGTATGATTATAGGAGATTTAGCTGTAAGCGCTACAAATATTTTTGCAAGCACTTGGGGTAAAGGTATTTATTTAAGTACAAATATAGGTACAAGTACGAATAATGGATCAAGCTGGTCAGCTATTAATAATGGTCTCCCGAATAATCCTTACGAAGTTTACTCTATTGCTGCAAGTGGTTCTTCTATCTTCGCGAGCTTATATAGTTATGGTATTTACTTAAGTAAAAATAATGGTGGGAACTGGGTGGTAAGAAATAATGGCCTTCCAACCGGAGCATCCATTTCTTGTTTGGCAGCAAATGGAACATACGTTTTTGCCAATCCCTATCATCATGGTATATATTATACCACTGATGAAGGTCTAAACTGGAGTGAAGCAAATAATGGACTCCCGGACAACACTATTGCATGGTCTTTACAAGTCATAGGAACGAATATATTTACCGGGACTGCAGAAGGAGCTTATTTGAGCACTAATAACGGTACAAGTTGGATATCTATTAATAACGGACTTCCGAGTAATACTTTTGTTCATTCCTTTACTGCAAATGTAACCAACATTTTTGGTGGTACAGATTTCGGACTTTTTTTAACCTCTAACAGCGGTGTAAATTGGATTTCGGTTAATAATGGTCTTTTCACAAACTATTATGTTTCTGCATTAGCTGTAAATGGAACAAATATCTTTGTAGGCTCTGATAGGTCTTCCAGCAGTATATATTCAAGTACTAATAATGGTAATTTTTGGTTCACTGTTAATAATGGTCTACCAGGTTATTTCGGTATTAGATCGTTTACCGTAGATATACCAAATATTTATGCTCTTACTGGTGATATATATTTAAGCACTAATAACGGTTTTAATTGGATTCTCATTAACAGTAATTTTGTAGGTCATGAAGCAATCACTTGTTTGGGGATAAACGGATCAAATATTTTTGCGGGTACTCATGGTGCAGGCATTTATTTAAGTACAAATAATGGTGCTAACTGGACAGCTGTTAATAATGGTATTCCAATCAATTCTTGGATTAATACTATAATAATTAAAGGAATTAACATATTTGCCGGTACTTCCGGTATTGGCATATATTTAACCACGAATAATGGAGCAAACTGGTCTTCTCTAAGTAATGGACTTCCTGGTCTATCTTCGGTAAATTGTTTTGCTGTAAACTCAACTAATATATTTGCAGGAATTTATCAGCATGGGGTATACACAAGCACCAATAACGGAGCACAATGGTTTGCAGTCAACAATGGTCTTGCGGCTAATTCAGTTGTATGGTGTTTGGCTATAACCGGACAGAATATCTTTGCTGGCACATATACCGATGGTGTCTATTCTAGCACTAATAACGGTACTAGCTGGATACAGAAGAATGAAGGATTAAACAACCTTTATATATCATGTATTGCTATTAATAACAATTACGCTTTTGCGGGTGTATATGGTGACGGTGTTTGGCGAAGATCTATTTCGGAATTAATAGGCGTGAAGAAAATATCGGAATCAATGCCAAGCGATTTTGCATTATTCCAGAACTATCCAAATCCATTCAACCCGTCAACGAAAATAAAATTCTCAATTTCCCCGGAGCTAGCCCCGATAAAGTCGGGGAAGGGGGTTAGGGGGATGAGTGTTCGGTTAACAATCTTCGACCTCCTCGGTCACGAACTTGCCGTTCTCGTTAATGAACGTTTACAGTCCGGAACATATGAAGTTGAATATAATGCCTCTAATATTACAAGCGGTGTATATTTTTATCGATTGCAAACGGATAATTTTGTTGAGACGAGGAAGATGGTATTGCTGAAATGAAAATTTGCAGCTGCATCCTTTATAGATGCGCAAATAATGTAATTCAGATGATCAGTTATGATTTTATTTATTGTTCAGATTTTACTTATAACCCCCCTCAATCCCCCCTTTGATTAAAGTGGGGAAACAGTAGTAGTTTGATTATTTGTAGCCGCATCCTTTATGGATGCGGAAAAAAATGGTTACAGTTCGCAGGCATAAAGCCTGCGCCTACAAGTGTACTCCTCTTTTTCTCAATGGCATTTAATTTTATTACTTGCTATATTTGTTTTTTATAAAACCTAAAAAAGAGGGTGAAATAGCTTGATAAAAGTTGCTATACAGGAAGGCGAATCGATCGATAAGATCTTAAAACGATTCAAAAAGAAATATGAAAAAGCGGGTGTCCTGAAAGAATACAGAAAACGCTTATTTTTTGTAAAACCTTCCATAAAGAAGCGTGTCAAAAAAGCTAAGGCTATCAGAAGAACCAAAAGAACTATAGCTGAAGAGATAGCTTAATATTACTTATTAAGTATTATTTCATTGCCCATCCAGTTGCGGAGGATGGGTTTTTTGTTTTATCAGGTATTTATCCCGATACTGCAATTATAGCTTTGAAACTGCAATTACCAACAATTTGTTTAAGTTTTTATGTAACTATTTGATTTCACTTGATAATACGACGTTTTACAATTAAATTTCTATGTGTTACGAGGCAAAGATAAGCTAAAGTTATTTATAGATAAAAGGACTATCGATAAAAAAGTAAATGAACTCGCCTCCCGTATATCTAAGGATTACAGGGGTAAAGTTCCCTTATTTATCGGCGTATTAAACGGCTCTTTTATATTTATGTCAGACCTGTTAAGAAAAGTGAACCTCGATATCGAGGTTGATTTTTTGAAACTTTCGAGTTACGGAGATAATAAAGTATCTTCGGGGAATTTAAGATTGCTCAAAGAACTTAATTGCCCTATCGGAGGAAGGGATATTATCGTAGTGGAGGATATAGTGGATTCAGGACTCTCAATAAGTTTTATTCGCGGTCTCCTTGCAGACCATAATCCGAATTCACTTGAGTTTGTCAGCTTACTTTACAAAACAACAGTGGCGAAGCTCGATTTCGGAATTAAATACATAGGTTTTAGGATCCCGAACAGGTATGTTGTAGGTTATGGACTTGACTATGCGCAGAAGTACAGGAACTTAAGATCAATTTACATTTTAAATAATTAGAATTTAGATGCCAGACGAATTTAATAATAAACAAAATAATAATAGTCCCAAACCTCCCGGTAAAAAAAGGAGGAACGAGGACTTCAACTGGAACAGGGTATTCAAAGTAGTTCTCGGGTGGAGCGCTATATTGTTCGGTTTCTTTCTGATAATGATATGGTCAAGATCAGGTGACAGCAGCGAGGCTGATATATCTTTTGACCAGTATCAGAAATTGCTTAGCAGTGATAAGATAAAAGAAGCTGTTATAAAGAAATCTGAGAACTCGTATACTTTCCACGGTGTTCTGAAACAGCCCGAAATGCTTAACGTAGGTTCGAGGCAGCTCTCGGTGGATAAGTTCAGCGTCCTTCTTCCATATACTAATATTGACGAAGAAACGATTAAGAAATGGAATGACAGGAATCTTGCGTTCAGGATAGAGAAGGAGGATTCAAGCTGGGTGGGACCGCTGATAGGAGCCCTGCCGTGGGTCATAATTATCGTATTCTGGATAATCGTGATGAGGAGAATGCAGGGACAGGCTGGAGGCACGAAGGGAATTTTCTCGTTCGGGAAATCACGTGCTAAGATGCTGACCGAGAGCCAATTGCGCGTTACTTTCGACGATGTTGCCGGTGCTGATGAAGCAAAGTATGAGCTTGAAGAGATAATTGAGTTCTTGAAAGAGCCGTCCAAGTTCCAGAGGCTGGGCGGTAAAATTCCGAAAGGTGTTTTGCTCTTAGGTCCTCCGGGTACCGGAAAAACTTTAATGGCACGCGCAGTTGCCGGTGAAGCAGGCGTTCCGTTCTTTTCGATAAGCGGTGCGGACTTCGTTGAAATGTTCGTGGGCGTAGGTGCATCGAGAGTCAGAGATCTTTTCGAAAAAGGGAAGAAGCATGCACCTTGTATAATTTTCATAGATGAGATAGACGCAGTCGGCAGGCACAGGGGTGCAGGGATTGGCGGAGGACACGATGAAAGAGAGCAGACATTGAATCAGCTCCTGGTTGAGATGGACGGCTTCGAGCAAAATATCGGTGTAATAATCATAGCGGCGACCAACAGACCTGATGTGCTCGACCCGGCGTTATTAAGACCGGGCAGGTTCGACAGGCAGGTGGTTATTGACAGACCTGACGTAAAAGGACGCGAGGGAATTTTCAAGGTCCATACACGAAATATTCCGCTGGATAAAAATGTGAATCTTGAAACGCTGGCAAAAGGTACTCCCGGACTCGCCGGAGCAGATATTGCTAACCTTGTAAATGAAGCAGCTTTGCTAGCCGCTCGTAAGAACAATGACAAGGTTACTATGGCTGATTTTGAGGAAGCTAAGGACAAGGTCATGATGGGTATGGAACGCAAAAGCATGATAATATCGGATAAAGAGAAGAAGACGACGGCGTATCACGAAGCAGGGCATGTCCTTGTTGCCAGAATGATACCGGAAGCTGATCCTGTACATAAGGTCACTATTATCCCCCGCGGCAGGTCGCTGGGGGTAACTACTTATCTACCGATGGATGAGAAGCATACTTATTCTAAAGAATATCTGGAAGCGATGATAGCTTACGCCATGGGGGGCAGGGCTGCCGAAAAGCTGGTTTTCAATGAGCTGACCACAGGTGCGGGAAACGATATCGAGAGAGCTACACAATTGGCAAGGAAGATGGTATGTGAATGGGGCATGAGCGAAAAATTGGGTCCCCTTACTTTCGGAAAGAAGGAAGAAGAGATATTCCTCGGCAGAGAAATTGCCCAGCACAGAGATTACAGCGAACAAACCGCTATACTGATAGATGAGGAAGTAAAAAAAATAGTTAATTCAGCTATGGACAAGGCGGATACTATACTGCGTGATCATCTGCCCATCCTTCACAGGTTAGCTGAAAATCTGCTCGAACGCGAAATCCTGGATGGTAACGAGATAGATAAAATAATCAGGGGAGAAACCCTCCCTGCCTACGATAAAGAAGAGAGCGAAAATAAAGTGAACGGGACTCCTCCACAGGATGGTGACAGCACAAAGGTTCAGCAGAATAACGGGAACATCGGAGATAACGTTAAAGATGAGATCACCAACAAATAATTCATTAGTCAAATAATTTTTTCATTTTTTTAAAAGCGGGTGAGCTTCCCGCTTTTTCTTTTATGAGCAATTCAAATAAACCGGTCGAACAAACAGTTTCCTTCAAGGGAGAAATATACCGGAAACTCATCCACATATTTTCAGCCTCCATACCCATCGGTTACATGTTCCTTTCAAAAGAGATTGTACTGTATGTTACCGTTCCTATAACATTTCTGATGCTGCTGATAGAAGTATTAAAATATTACAGTGATGTCATATATAACCTGTATAGACATTTATTCGGATTTATTCTGAGAGATTACGAGTTCGACAGGTCAAAGATCCGGATTAACGGTGCATCATGGCTCATGCTCGGGGACATTTTATGCATTTTTATTTTTCCTAAGTACATAGCAGTTGCCGGTATGCTTCTTCTTTCCTTGGGAGATAGTTTTTCTGCCATTATTGGAAGGTTATTCGGACGCAAGCATTATGTACCCAACAGGTCACTTGCCGGTACGTTTACATTTTTTATAGTGGGTATTATCATCGTAATAATAACTCCGAAGTACAATCACGATCCTGTGGAGTACATGATAGCTTTCTTTGTTATTTTCGTTACAACAGTAATAGATTCATTAAACCTTCCTATCAACGATAACTTTGCCATACCGGTTGTATATTCTGCATTGCTTTATATACTTTATCTTATTTTCTTTCCCGGTATTTTTAATGGTACTTTATTTTAATTATTTACAGGTAATTACATGGGTTTGAATTGCGGCATAGTCGGTATGCCTAATGTTGGAAAATCTACGCTCTTCAATTGTTTAACCTCTTCACAGCTCGCTGAAGCTGCCAATTATCCCTTTTGTACTATCGAGCCTAATATCGGCGTTGTCACAGTGCCTGATAAAAGGGTTGACAGTTTGGTAAAGCTCTACAACCCGAAAAAGACCGTGAAAACCGTAATTGAGTTTGTAGACATAGCCGGTATCGTAGCGGGTGCGTCGAAAGGCGAAGGTCTGGGGAACCAGTTCCTTGCTCACATCAGGCAGGTGGATGCAATAATACATATCGTCAGATGTTTTGAAAATCCCGATGTTGCACACATCACGGGAAAGATAGATCCTAGATCGGATATAGAGACCATCGAGACAGAGCTTATCCTGAAGGACCTGGAAACTCTGGAAAACAGGATGGAAAAAACCCATAAGCTCCTGAAAACGAATGATAAACATATCATAGAAGAATATGAGAGCTATACCACTCTTAAAAACCATCTCGGTTCGGGACGCCTTGCAAAATATTTTCTGCATGAATATCGAAAGTCACATCTTCCGGATGAAATAAAACATTTCGATGAGCTGAACCTGCTTACGGATAAGCACATTCTATATGTTGCTAATGTAGATGATACTCATTTACACGGTAATGAATATTCAAAGATAGTAGACCAGGTTGCTGCAGAGGAAGACGAGGAAGCTATCACTCTTTCAGCGGAAATTGAAGCAGAAATAGCTTTATTAGAGCCCGAAGAGAAGAGCGAATTTCTGAAAGAGATGGGAATAGAGGAAGCGGGGCTGGATAAGCTTATTCACACGGCATATCATCTTCTGGGTCTGATAACATTTTTCACAGTTAGCGAAAAGGAAGTTCACGCATGGACGATACATCGCGGCATGAAGGCACAGCAGGCAGCTGGGGAGATACACACAGACTTTGAGCGGGGATTTATAAGGGCAGAAGTTATGTCATATAAAGATCTTATTGAACTTGGTTCAGAAGCGGCTGTACGCGAAAGAGGATTAATGCGTATCGAAGGAAAAGATTATGAAGTAAAAGACGGTGATATATTATATTACCGGTTCAATGTATAAATTTTTCGCGGTGATCCTGTCACTGCATTAATCAATAAAGGGGTAAAATCATGAAGATAAAAACTACTTCGCTCGTTATTACATTGTTATTACTCTTATCCGTGATGACTGTTCGTTCACAGGATAAACCACCGGTGATCGAAGTGTCCGGAAGTGCTGTTATAAAGGTAGAACCTGATATCATGAATTGGACGCTATCGGTAGTTGTCGAAATGGATGATGTCCACGATGCTAAAAAAAGCTATGACAGGTCACTGGAAGCGGTATTATCGGTCCTTAAAGAGAACGGCGTGTTATCGGACAAAATACAGACTTCGGGGATAAGGATATCAAAAAATACTTCAACGTATAATTCACAGCAAAAGAAATTTACTGTATCAGGATCTGTATGGTTTAATACCTCGGATATCTTATTATATGATAAAATTTCTGAACAGCTGGTTGCTATTGATAATATTTTTATTAATGATATCAACCTTGAATATTCTAAGGCGGCTGACGTGAGAGTAAATGCCAGAACGGATGCTCTGAATGCAGCAAAGAAGAAGGCGCAGGAAATGGCTGACGTATTTGGCCAGACAATCGGTAAACCTTTGCAAATACAGGAAGATACATATACTAATTACCCGAATCCTTTTAATGTGAGTTCAGATTTAGGTACGGGTGATTATCAAAATCAAAGTTCATTATTCAGCAAAGGTACTATAAATGTTACAGCTAAAGTTAAAGTGATTTTTGAACTGTTGAGTAAGTGATTAATTCTCAGGAAACTTCCACCGAATTACATTGATTATATTTCATAAAATTAGCTATCATAATGGAACTAAAATTAGCTTAAAATGAAAACTTTCATTTTTATTCTGCTTTTGCCGGTAGTTTCCTCAGGGTGCTTATATGCACAGGAGCAGCGTCCCGGGAGATCGGATATAGATATGTTCAGCTTTGATGCTTTGAATTTTTATTCACCCGACAGCACCAGGTCAAGGCTTGATATCTATATCGAGGTGCCTCTCAACAAGATAGAGTTTACGAGGTCCAGAGAAGAGGGTGTAGGATTCAGTTCAAAATTAGAACTTTCCATAGATATCACCGATAGAACTAATAAAACTGCATTCAGCAAAGTATACAAGGAAGAAATTACAACCGAAAAAACGGACATGGAATATCTTTCGCAGAATTCCAAAATAATTATCAAGAATATCTTTCTTAATCCGGGGGATTATAAATTAAAGGTGACAATTTACGAACCTGCTACAAAAAAAACCGCTACTGCTGTAAAGGATGTAGTTATCAAGGATTTTTTGGGAGCACCTATCACGTTAAGTGACCTTATGATAGTCTCCAAGCTGACCAATGAAAACGGAAGGAAGCTGATAACACCCGATGTAACCAGAAACGTAAGCATTATTGATACTTTCTATGTTTTTTTCTTTGTTTATAAGAACAGCGAACAGTCACAAATAAACGTCACCTGCAATATCCTGGATTCCAAAAAAACTGAAGTGTTTTCAACTTCTGAAAATTTGGGCATAAACCAGCCCGTAGACCTGCAGAACCAGATGCTTATCCCGGTACCCGTAGATAAACTGTCTTATGATAATTATATGATTGACGTGACTGCTACTTCATTACAGAATAAAGCTTCGATCAGTTCCGGTTTTTCAAACTTGATCGTTGATCTTCCCGTTAACCTGATGAAGATAGATGATCTTATCGACCAGCTTCAATATATAGCCACCGAGGATGAAATGTCATATATGCGCGACGGTAAGACCGACGCTGAAAAGAGAAAAAGGTTTATGGATTTCTGGAAAGCAAAGGATCCAACACCCAAGACCAGAAAAAATGAAGTTATGATGGAATATTACAAACGCCTCAACTATGCAGAAAAGCATTTTACCACGGTGTTTACCAAGGGATGGAAATCCGATATGGGAATGGTTCATATTATTTTCGGAAGACCTGATAACATCGAAAGGCATCCTTACGAAATGGATACCAGGCCGTACGAGATATGGGATTATTATGATCTGAACAGGCAGTTCGTTTTTATCGATTATACAGGTGCCGGTGATTACAGGCTTGTTACACCTATATACGAAAGGTTCAGGTTTCAACCCAACTGATCACTTGAATTATACACAGATACTAATATAATATAATAAAACCCGGATATGCGTTTCGAGACTTTCCTTCTATCATTTATACCTCTTTTCGTGGCGTTCGATGCTATAGGGATAGTACCCCTGTATCTGGGGCTCACCGAGAGCATAGATAACAGAGCTAAAAAGAAGCTCATTCTTAATGCGAGCCTGGCTGCTTTTATTATATGCATAGCTTTTTTCTTAGTAGGAGATGCGATATTAAAATTTATGGGCATCACGGTCAACGATTTCCGTATCGCGGGCGGGATCATTTTATTGGTAATTTCCATTAATGACCTGCTTTCATATACGTCGAGAGTTAAGGATATCAAGACAGAAGACATAAGTATTGTACCCATTGGAATTCCCCTTATTGCCGGTCCGGCGGCATTGACTACGATTCTGATCAGCAATAATGAATACGGTTATCTCTACACCATTCTCTCGCTGGTGCTGAATATGATTATCGTCTATCTTGCACTTCTGAATGCAGAGTTCATAAAGAAATTATTGAGGGAATCCGGCTCCAAAGCATTTGCGAAAATTGCATCACTTTTCCTGGCTGCCATCGCCGTAATGATGATAAGGGTAGGAATTTTTAATTCGTTAAAATAAGCTAATAAGGTTTCGTATTCTTCATTTCGCCTGTTATCACATCCAGTATATTTTTTACTGAAGCTGCATCTTTTATCTTTATGTCCCCGTCCGCATCTTCAGTTACGATCTTAAAATCTTTTACTCCCTGTACGACCAGCAGGGCATTATTAGGATCGGTATCATCTCTCTTAACGCTGTAAAATCTTTGCGCGCTGCGGAACGATTTTATCTGGTCGATCTCATTCTCCAGAGCACCCTTACCCGAACGGCGCTGCTTTTCACCTAGATCGTTGTAATATGCCTGTGCGTCCTTACCAAGCAGTCCCCAAGCTTTGTTCATATCGTGCTGTTCCACAGCTACAATGAAAGCGGTCACGCACCCCTTAGGAGTATCCGATATTTTTTTACCGCATGATTGAAGCATAAGGAGTGATACGGTTAATATTAGAAGACGATAGATTATTTTCACTTTAATGTAAGTTATATTTCTGTAAATTTACAAAGATTTTATGCTAATAAAATACGCAAAATATTAAGTGCAATTAACACGGATAACAAAGTTGTAATCAATTGATGAAAAAGAGATCATCTCAAAAAATATCAAAAACTGCGAACAGCTTACTCAAGTACTATGTACTTCTTGCAGCGGTAGCTTTTGCAGTTTACGCAAATTCACTCTCTAATGACTTTGTTTTTGATGACGAATCGGTAGTCCTTAGTGACCCGACCATAAAAACACTGTCTAGTATACCAAAATATATAACTGCGGAAGCCGGGTTTCATAAGGTCATCGGAAGATATTACAGGCCCGTGATATCGTCTTCTTATGCTCTCGATTATGCTGTCTGGAAATTTGATCCGCTCGGGTATCACCTCACGAACATAATAATTCATATTATTAATACATTGCTTTTATTCAAGCTACTGATGCTCATATTCGGCTTAGAAGAAAAAAATATGCACCGGCTCTATGCAATACTGCTCGGTTCAGTCCTGTTCGCTGTCCATCCTATTCATACAGAAGCAGTTACCTGGATAAGCGGCAGGACCGACAGCCTGTCATTTACATTCTTTGCGGCTTCTTTTGTTTTTTATATATTGTATATCTCCGCTAAAAATAAAAAATACCTGTGGCTTTTAGTATTGTTTTATATTCTCGCTTTACTTGCCAAAGAGATGGCAATTACACTGCCTGCCGTGATAATCCTTTATGATGTAATTGTAAAAAGATATTCCATATCAGAATTGAAGAAAAAGCTCAATGTATATATTATTCTCGTCATTATATCCATTTTATATTTGTTCATAAGATGGCTGATATTGAAAGATGTTCCGGAACGTGTGACTTATTATTATTTCTACGGAAAAGATGCTTACACGACTTTTTTGACGATGCTCCAGACGGTCCCGTTGTATTTGCGGCTGCTCATTGTACCCGTGGGTCTGCTTTATCATTACAGCGGTTATTTTCCCTATGTGAGCTCAATGGGTGACCTGGATATAATATTTGCTGTTCTTGTGATCGTTGCCATATTGGCAATAGCTCTCTATTACATAAAAAGGTTACCTTTGATCACTTATAGTATCCTGTTCTTTTTTGTTACCATTCTGCCTGTCATGAACATAGTGCCGACCATGAATTTTATGGCGGAAAGATTTTTATACATACCCTCTGTTATAGTCAGTATAGTACTTACAGCTTTCTTTATAAAGTACCGATCGGAAAAAAACTCAATTGCATTCTATAGTGTGTTCGCTGCGATCATTATAGCTTTCGGAATTTTAACAGTTCTTAGAAACAGAGACTGGAAAGATGATAATACACTTTTTCTCAGCGCGGAGGGCAGACCCGGAACAGTCGTGGACGTGAACATCGGTAATATTTACGCCAATAATCGGGAATATGATAAAGCCGAAGTATATTACAGAAAAGCCATCGACCTAAGAGACGAATCGTTGCTCGCGTGGGCTAATCTTGGAAAAATATTTCTCGTAAAAGGAAATTTTGATTCAGCTTATTACTGTATTTACAAGGCTCATCTGCTAGATACACTCTCACCTGAACCCATGTTTGCCATGGCTCAGCTGTATATGAATTTCAATAAAATCCCCGAAGCGGCTGAGTGGCTGGAGAAAATACAAAGGGTTACACCGAACTACATGAATTCCGCATCTACGCTGGCTGAGCTTAGGATGAAGATGATGCCGGCGCCTGATTCGACGAAGAAACCCGTACAGGTGGACCGAATTGCCTTTCTCGAACAGAAATCTTTCAACGATTACCATGACAGAAAATATTCTGACGCAATTGCAGAACTGAACGAGCTTGTCAGAATAAACCCGGTGATTAAATACAGTTATTATAATAATCTCGGAATGTGTTATATGGAAATGAACAAACTTCAGGACGCTGTAAAATATTTCGAGCTTGCTGTGGAATCAAAAACTGATTTTTCTACAGGTTACAATAATCTCGGTTCCGCTTACGAGAAAATGGGGGAAGTACAGAAAGCAAAAGAGAATTACGAAAAAGCTATTACCTCCGACCCGAACAACAAGGACGCACAGAACAGCCTCAACAGGCTGAAATAAAATTCATATTATCCGGCGCTCATCCCTTTTGTTTTGTTCACGACTGCTCGTTCCACGCCTTGAAATTTTTCTTCATTTGTTTGATATGAACGTCCACGTGTTTGCTCATGTCCGGCACATATTCTTTTAACGTGACCATACCATGTTCGGGATGTATCATGTGCCTGTTCCACGCTTCCTCATTAAGATCCAGGAAGAGAGCAGTATTGATAAGACGAATGTTCTTGAACAGCTCCAGGTTCGAATCAATACTGCGTGATTCATACAATAAATTATTTGCCCATAAGTTCTGGTCGTAGGGAGTGACCGCAGAACCGCTTTCGGCAATTATTTTCCGGCACCTCACAAATGCATTGGCCTCGCAGTCGGTGAGATGTGCTACAATTTCCCTGATGCTCCACTTACCGGGTGCAGGTTTGAAATCCCAGACTTCCGCGGGAATTTCTCTAATAGCATCTTGCAGGTCATCGTATCCCTGATTGTATTTCGAAATTATTTCTTTTATTTCTTTTCTCATGGTTGATTATATTAATTATTATTAATACTTGCCTAGAAGCTGAAGAAAGATCACCTGAACTTCGGGCTCTTTTACATCATGGTAGACATCATCTCCGAGTGTCAATCCGTCTTTTTTCGGGGCAAAATGGTGGGATAACACTTGAGGCAGGTCCCATTGTCCGTCCTTGCCTGTATAGTCTTTATACCTTCTGGTTTTCAGCTCATCTTCTGAATATATAAAGCAGTCTTTCATTGCCTGGAAAACATTATCTCTTTGCACCTTGCTGTCGAAGTGCAGTTCCGAATTCTGCAAATAGATCAAAACCTTGTTCTCTTTTTTTTGGCATCCCGTAAACCCGATGAAGAAGAGAAACATTACCGTGATCAATGCTGTATATGACTTGATGTATGATTTCATATTTATTTCTTTATTTTCTCCGAAGGAGTCCTTCGGACACTCTTTCAATATATCTTAATAGATTTAAAGTTTAAATGATTATTTCGGGAATTAAGCATTTTTATTACGGATACCCGCTTTTGCGGGTATAACCGTGTAATCTAATTTCACTCCCTAATAAAATGCGGCATATCGAACGGTATCTCGAGAGATAATTCTATTATACCTTTATACTCTCCGTTTTCATACCAGGGTGACTGATATATTAATTTTTTCTTTCCGTTCTTTTCGATGGTGTAAGCATTGATCTTTCTGCTGTCCATCAGTTCTTTCAGCTTGGATTTAGCCGGTTCGGGATGGCATTCAAACAAATTTTTTCCCATCAATCCATACCCGCCGTCTGCTTCGAATGTCTTCGCTGACTTCTCGTTCATCTCGAGAATAATGCCTTCTTTATCACATACAGTGATTGCTCCGTTAAATTCTTTGAACCAGTTATTTTGCATATAGGTTTTAGTGTATTATTTATTAATAAATTTCAGCATCGTATAATAAGAATGCCACATTTCTCCTTTTTTCTTTGCTTCAATTACTCTCTTCATTCCTTTCCCATGCATTTCATCCGGTATTAACCTCATTGCCGATGAACACTTTTGTTCCAGTTTGGTAACGAATTCATCTGTTAGCTCCGCTGTACCCTGAAGCTGTTTTGCCTCTATCAATTTAAATCCGTTTGCATGGGAAGAATTTAGTTAAGCTTCTTCTATTCATGTCATTGTACGAATCGGTAACAATCAGTAATATCCCCTCATCTTTCATCGTTCTCCTCGCTTCCCGAAAACAAATATCGGGTCTTGTTATATGATGAATGACATCCACCATAAATTCAAGTTCGAACATCTTATCGGGGTAGGGGAAATACTCGTCAGCATTCCCGGTTAAGAATTTTATTGTATTATTTCGTTCTTCTGCAACTTTCAGCATTTCTTTGGATATATCGAATCCGAAATAATTGATATCAGGAACCATGTTTATTATTTCGATAATATAATTACCTGTTCCGCAACCAATTTCAAGTATGGATGAACCCTTGGGCAGGAGTTTTACTTCCTGTAAAATCGAATTCAATACCCATTTCACAGCAGTCCTGGTATGAGCATATCTTGAAGCGTAGTCATCATAATTCATGGCTTTTCCCATGCTGATTCTCCGAAGCTAAATTGTTTAAAATTAACACAAAATTATTCCAATATTTACCAATTTTAAATGCCAAAATATTAATTTTTTATCAATTTATGATTTTAAATTCATAAAGTAATAAATAATAACAATTCATGAAATTTTTTTCGTAATTTTTTGTTCTACATGATAACATTAACTAAACCCGAAATCAGAGGGAATCAAATTAAAATGATGGATCTCAGTTTGTTTTTCAAAAATCCCTTCAACCCGGAAGATGTGAGCGATGAAGATCTCAGGAAATTCACCGAGTATCATCTTAAGATATTGAAAGAACATAATGATAACGGACAATTTTCCACAATGATTGCAGAGACGATGAACGCCTATAACACATTTTTCGGCTTCAACAGAGATAAAGATTCCGCAGCGTCCATGCAGAAGTCTCTCATACAAAGGCAGAAGGATATCATTTCAGAATTTACCGCACTCGTCAAAAGGAAAGAACGAAGCGTCCGTTTCATCGCAAATGAGATCTCTCCGGTCATTTATTATGAGTTTTTTCCTTCCGGTATAAAGGAATTTGATACCGTGACCGAATCCAATGCAGAAACGCTTATGAACAGGATGCTCGATTCCGTTAATATGCATATTAATGATATCGGATATGAATTTTTAGAACGATTAAAAGAGCTAAAGACCTATTTCATCTCCATACGTGACCTTATCAGCAGGGGAGCCAACGGTAACGGTACAGCTTCTGCCAATTATTACAGGTGAACGCTCGAAATACAGCTTTTGAAGAACCTGCTTACCTTCGCAATAGTATACATCAACGACCCCGAAGAGGGCATGTCTTTTTTTCAGGATAAAGGACAAAATATTTCCGTCGATGCTGAAACTGTTCGTAATTCTTTTATGTTAAGAAAAAAGGAGACCACAAGAGCATCATAAAATTGAGTTTTCCTCATCTCTTAATTATCTCCACTTCCCCCAACACCCCTCACACGAGGGGTGTTTTTTTATACACCTCGTTATGCATTCAAATGTTGAACTGTGTTAAGTATATTTGTAAAGTGTTATTTACTTAATAATTTATAAGCAGATAATTTTATGACGGACTCAATTATTACGGGCATAGAAGCCATACAGGCGATACTCGCACCAGCCCTGGGAATTTCCGCAACCGCACTGCTCCTCCTCGGGCTTCAGAACCGTTATTCCAATGTGATAAGCCGCATCAGGCTGCTGAATGACGAAAGAAGAACCTACACCATCAAGATAGCGAATAAAATCGAACTCGATTACAACGAGACCACCCGGAACATGAGCGTAAGAAACCAGATCGAAAAACTTTTCAGCAGGTGCAAAGATGTTCGCAATTCGATCTTGTTCATACAGGGGTCGATACTGCTGTTTGTTCTTACATCTGTATTTATCGCGATCAATCTTTTCGTATCATCAGGATTTATGAGAACCCTCCCCGTTATGATATTTGTGCTTGGAATGTTATTTGTCCTGATGGGGATAATCTATTCCGCAAAGGAGGTATTGAACTCCTACAAAATAGCCAGAATCGAAGTGGAAGCAGAAGAATAAATCAGCTTCTTACCCGGGCAACACAGATCCCATTACATAAAATAAGTTATTATACCGATAATTACGAGTATCACCAGTATTATCAGAAAAAAAATGTTAAATTGTTTTGTACTGCTGCTTGTGTTCAAATAA
The DNA here is from genome assembly GCA_049516635.1 of Ignavibacteria bacterium. Taxonomy (GTDB): domain Bacteria; phylum Bacteroidota; class Ignavibacteria; order Tepidaquicellales; family OLB5; genus JBEKSX01. The sequence goes on from JBEKSX010000082.1 coordinate 18,300, forward strand.
ATATATTGATCTTAGTAGCTTTTAAATATTCAGGGTTTATTGATCAAGCTGTCATTATTCTGGTCGTTCTCAAGAGCTTCCTTGATCTTTGAACCGAGCTCGCTTTCGTATTCAGGATTCAGCTCTATAGCTTTCTTCCAGTCTTTTATCGCTTCTGCATTTTTACGAAGCTTGTAATTTGCATAGCCGCGGTTGTAAAATGTTTCCGCGTAGCCCGGAGCAAGCTTGATAGCTTTAGTATAATCAGTAACTGCGTTTACATAGTCTTTCAAGGAGTAGTACGCATTCCCCCTGTAGAAGTAAGTAACAAAATTCTCTTTATTGTAAGAAACGGCATTGGTCAGGTCTGTGACCGCCAGCTGAAATTCTTTAAGCTTGAGATGGGCATAACCGCGGTTGAAGTAGGCCTCGCCGTCATTGATATTTTTTTCAAGGTATTTCGAGAAGTAGAAGACCGCATCTTCATAATCCTTCTTTTTGCTTGCATTGCTCCCTTCTTCAAAGTAGTTCGTGGTATCTTTGGTTTCATTCTCGGCTATTACAGGCGCGGTGGATGTATCGAGCATATCATAAACATCGTTCGAAGGTATTGCAAAGTACAGGTTCCCTTCATGCTGGCCGCTCATGCATAGACCTATCAGCTCTCCTTCCGCATTGACGAGCGCACCGCCGCTGCTGCCTTCCGTGATGGGGGTTGTCATCTGGATGAGCCCGATATCGTTTTCATCGTAACGGAAACCGCTTATTATCCCTTCCGAGATGGAATTTTCATATCCCTCGGGACTTCCTATCGCATATACCCTCTGTCCGGGCCTTACGCTGTCGCTGTAACCGTGTGCTATGGACGGGAGCAGGTTCGGCGGAATTTTAAGTATAAGGATATCTTTATCCGTATCGACCGCCGCAACCTCGACTGTTTTGATGAGCTTATTATAATGGCTGATCTCTATCCTGTCGCCGTCTTTACATACGTGAAAGTTCGTTGCTATGTACCCGTTGCTGTTCAATACCACCCCGCTTCCCTGATACATATTATCTTTATTATCATAACAGAGGATTACAACAACGGAATTATTCACCATGTCATAGATTTTATAGGCGGGTAATTCGGACTGTGAATTGGAGACAGCGGTAAGACTTATTAATAAGACTAATACGAATATATTATTACGTACAGCTCTCATTTTCTAAATTTACTCATAATAATTTACAAATAATACTATAAAGTTTTCCCACGATCTATTTTGCAGGTCTTTCCCCGGCAACCATAAGATCATATTATCTCATTTTTTCTTTGCTTCTTCTAAATATGATCTTACATTTTCTTCCAGTGCAGGATCAAGATTTATCCCAAACTCCATGTCTTTCACCGCCTGCTCCTTGTTTCCCATCCGCAGATATGCGATGCCTCTCCTGACATAAGCTTCAGCAAAGTTAGGGTTGAGCTTGAGCGCCCGGTCATAATCGGCTACTGCGTCGAGATACCTGCCCATATCTTTATACACAGCCCCCCTGTAAACATAATTGCCGGCGTCTTCGGGATCTATTTCGACAGCTTTGTTCATTTCTGCGAGTGCTTTAACTGTATCTCCCGCATATTCGTAAATTGCACCGCGGTTATGATATGTATCCATACATTTCGGATCCACTTTTTCCGCTTTGGCGAAATATCTGAATGCCATATTCGCATCGTTCTTTTTGAGATAGACCATTGCTATGTAATTCAGTATGGAAGCATCCGATGGCAGCAGCTCCGATGCTTTCAAAAGATCCGTGAGTGCAGGTCCATATTTTTCCTGCGAGAAGTAGCATAATCCGCGTGATTTGTACGGAACAGCGTATGTTGTGTCAATGCTGATGGCTTTAGTAAAATCATCGATAGCCATATCAAGCTTCTGTGTCAAAAAGTATACTGTTCCTCTTGCGTTATAACCGGTGGTGCTTTCGGGAAACTGCTTTATATATTTTTCGAAATATTCGATAGCACTATCATAATTTTTTTTCTGCAGTTCATCATATCCTTTATCTATCAGATCATTTCCTATAGTTTGTGTAAAAGCCGATGAAACCGGAAGGATGAATAATATTATTAGCAGTTCAAGAAATTTTTTCATAAAATTTTAATAATTACAATAATTATTTCTTGCAAAATACCTGTGTTATTTCAAATAAAAAATATAAAATTTAAAAAGTAAAAGATTTTTGATATAAATTAAATGACAAGTTGTCATTCCCGCCCCGCATCAAGTGCGGGATAAACTCTCCACAGGAGTCCTTTGGACCAGCGGGAATCCAGTTTAGAACCCCTCTCTGCTTCCCGCTTGAGGCGGGCTGGCTGCCCTTTCTCCCCTTCGGACGGGCAGGCTGCTAAGGGGAGAAAGGTATTTTTTAGAATTTTGTTAATTTAATTTTGTACTTTTAATTTTAAACTTTTAACTTACTACCCCCCCATTACTTAAGTAATCACAAGTAATCAGGTTGATCAGAATCGCCACTTTTAGGTTGCTTAAGTAATAATGACTTGACCAAATAGCGAGGTGGTCCCCGCTAAAGGCGGGTCAGCCTAAGGCTGAAAATAGTCAAGTGGTGAATTATTTTCATTTAATATCCTGTTATTACAATATTTGATAACTGAGGGGGTACCGGGTAACTTAAGTTACCCCCCAGCCCGAAATGTTATGAATATAAACAAGAATCGGCACATTTTTGAAATTTAAGTTAGGGTAACTTAGTTACCCTACACATCCCCATTGTCATTCCTGCGAAGGCAGGAATCCAATTAAGAACCCCTCTGAATCTCCCCTTTCGTAAAGGGGAGATAATCAAGAACGCCCCTGCCTGCCCGTTCCGCAGGCGGGCGCTGAAGCTTCGGTAGCCTGCCCGCTTCAAGCGGGGGCAAGCTCCATTTACAAATATACTAAACTAATCTGCAGAAATCAAGGCAATTATTAAGGTATAACTGCGATAGTCAGGGGATAAATTTGTCTGTCCGAAGGACTCCAGTGGAGAACCGCTGATTTAAATGATTTAAACGATTACACTGATTAATCTGTGAAATCTTTAGAATAAGGGTTACGTCGGGAAAGTAACTCCGGACACGACCTGAAAGAAGTTAAATTCAGCTCCGTAGGAGCGTAATATCTATAGTCAAGTTTAAATTGTACCATAAGCCCCGTAGGGGCGAAATAATCATATCATACATCTTAATTATTTCGCTCCTATGGAGCTTAAGAATGAAGTGAGTAAAAATAAACTATAGATATTACGCTCCTATGGAGCTTTGGAATTTGTTAATCGGATTCCTGCATTCCCGCTTGAGGCGGGCGGGCTGCAGGAATGACAACTAAACCTTATTTCAATAACACCCCCGCTTTAAGGCAGCCTGCCTGCCTTAGGCAGGGGATTTCTGCTAAAGTAACAAGTTACTTTAGCATCAACATTTTCTTCGTGTCTATTACCTTGCCATCCACCGTCATACTGTAAAAATACACACCCGATGAACAGAACTTACCCATAAAGTCCACCTCATACTCACCCGCACTTTGTTTCTGGTCAACCAATCTCTGTACTTCCCTGCCAAGTATATCGTATGCTATTATTCTAACATATCCCGCTGACTTCAGGCTGTACGGTATCACCGTGCGGGGATTGAAAGGGTTGGGGTAGTTTTGCTTGAGTTCAAAGTTTAATGGTACTGTTTTGCTTTGTTGAACTATACCAATGTACCAGACTGTATCTCCTCCGTTCACAGTGTGTATTCCACCGGAACCACTTCCATTTAAATTACCATATGCCCAACCTATTAATTTATTAATAAAAGAAATATTCCCGTAAAAGTAAAAACGAAAACTTGTATCCGGAATTTGATAATACCAATTGTCACCGCCATTCGTTGTTCGATACAAAATTCCCCTATCTTGAAGATTTGGATATTCAAATACCCCTCCTGCACCCCATATTGTATCTATATTAACATTAGAAAATGAATATATGCCATAAGATATATTTGGACCTCTGGGTACCTGCTGATTTATCCAATTTAAGCCGCCATTAGTTGTTTTCTGCATTGTATCATTTGATTTCCATCCGGTCAAACTATCAATAAAATACATATCAAAAAAGCGATTGCTTTGGGCTGTCCCCGATATCTGTATCCAATTTGTTCCGCTGTTTGTTGTTTTGAATAATTCAAAATCAGTACATGCAAAACCAATGTTGCGGTTGTACATGTAGATTTTTTTAGGATTGTTACCTAAATAATAATACTGTGTAATCCAATTCAAACCACCATTGGTTGTGCAAAATATTCCTCCATCAAATCCACCACTATCAGTAAACCATATAGTATCTTCATTCAATACGAACATATCATCCATGGGTACACTAGGTACATTTAATAAAAACCAATTCTCACCTCCATTAGTACTTTTATAAAATACACAATTCCCCGTACCACCCATATTTCCGAATGTAAATCCTGTATTTATATTTAAAAATACCACTTTCTTAAACGCAGTTCTATTTTTAAATTTTATTGTCCAGTTATCCCCGCCATTCGTTGTTTTAAGTACGTAGCCACTATCAGTAGGTGTATTTATATTAGTTACTGCCCAGCCATTAAGACTATCTACAAACGTAACATCATTTAAGGGCTGATTATTTAGATTCGGCATAAACTGCTGGTACCAGCCCGATGGGTAAGGCGAGTCATGAGCTGGCATCAAAAAAGCTACAGTGATAAATAGCCCCGCAAGAAAAAGAGGCAATAAAATAAATTGTATAAGTTTTTTCATGATAGAAAGTTATTTCAACTCGTCAATCCTGCTCGTTTGTCATTCCTGCGAAGGCAGGAATCCAATTTAATGTCTTCTTCAGATACAAATTCATAGAACAGATTATTCCATTCTGGATTCATTTGTTTAATCAAATTTAACTTCCAATTCCTTTTCCAGCGCTTTGATCCTTTCTTTTTACTTGCGAGTATATAAACGAAATATTGTTTCATATAAAATATTACTCAATTGGATTCCTGCCTTCGCAGGAATGACAAGCTATTTATGATCAATCTAAATACTAGATTCCCTCTGGAGTTTACCCCGCTCCAAGCGGGAGGGAATGACAATTAAACTTTATTTCAGCAAGACCATCGTCCTAGTTCCTATCACATTCCCATCAACCGTCATACTGTAAAAATACACACCCGATGAACAGAACTTGCCCATGAAGTCAACCTCATACTCACCCGCACTTTGTTTCTGGTCAACCAATCTCTGTACCTCCCTGCCGAGAATATCGTATGCAATTATCCTTACATATCCTGCTGACTTCAAGCTGTACGGTATCACCGTGCGGGGATTGAAAGGATTGGGGTAGTTTTGTTTTAAGATAAAATCCTTTGGTACTTCTTTGCTTTGCTGAACTATACCGATGTACCAGACTGTATCTCCACCGGTTGTAGTATGTATACCATTTTGAACATAAGCCCATCCCGTATTTTTGTTTATGAAATCTATATAAGCAAATTGCTGGATTCCAAATGATGTATCCGGTATCTGGAAATACCAGTTATCCCCGGCATTTGTAGTTCTATATAATATACCTCTATTTCGTCCACCCCCATAAAATAAAAATCCACCCGCTCCCCATATTGTATCTCTATTGATATTTGAAAAAAATGCCATACCTCCAAAGGTCGATATCAATCCACCAAAGGGTAAAATTTGTGTTCTCCAATTAAGACCACCATTTGTAGTCATCCTCATACTGTCTGAACATTTCCATCCTGTCATACTATCTGCAAAATACATATCTCTAAATTGATTGCTTTGTGAAGAACCCGATATTTGCACCCAATTTGTTCCGCTGTTCGTTGTTTTGAACAATTCAAAATCAGTACACGCAAAGCCAATGTTGCGGTTGTACATATAGATCTTTTTAGGGTTGTTGTTGAATTGATAAAATTGTGAGTTCCAGTTCAGACCACCATTGGTTGTGCAAAATATTCCTCCATTAATCCCTCCATTAGATACACACCATATGGTATCTTCATTTAAAACAGAAATATCTTCAAATCGAGGTGTAAAACTTGAATTGGGAACGAAATTCCAATCTAATCCGCCGTCTGTTGTTTTTATCAAATATCCCCCTTGTATATTACCACCGCTTATAAATCCTGTGGTTGTATTTAGAAACTGAATACGTGTAAGTTGAGTATACACTATATTGATGATAGACCAGTTGTCTCCACCATTACTTGTTTTTAAAATATAATTAGTATCAACAGTAGTATAACCAGTAATAGCATATCCAATTAAACTATCTATAAAAGTAATATCTTTTAATTGTTTATTATTCAAGTTCGGCATAAACTGCTGGTACCAGCCCGATGGGGGCGGCGAGTCATGTACGGGTATAATAAACGCTACGGCGATAAATAGCCCCGCAAGAAAAAGAGGCAGTAAAATAAATAGTATGAGCTTTTTCATAATAAAATTTATTTAGCATCAACCCCGCTTTAAGGCGGGATTTCTGATTAAATGACTACCGTCATTTAATCATCAACATTTTCTTTGTATCGATAAAACTTCCAGCAGTTAGTTTATAAAAATAGACTCCGCTCGCCTGACTACTTCCGTCCCACTCAACCTCGTAAGTTCCGGGTTTGAGCTGTTCATTGACAAGTGTGGCAATTTTATGGCCGAGGAGGTCGAATACCTTCAACGTCACGAACCCCCCTGCCCCCCTTTCGTAAAGGGGGGACAAAGGAATCGAGAAATTTATTTTCGTTGACGGATTAAACGGGTTGGGGTAATTTTGGTATAATGCATAATTCTGCGGGACGGATTCGGAGATCTTTTGCACACCGATCAATTCAGATAAATTTCTTCTCCAGACGCCATCTCCATTAACACTTGCAAAAATGTAATTGCCATTTATTTCTAAAGCGGGTATATAAAAATTACTCAACCCTTCATTTATTTGTGTCCAGTTTGAACCGTTGTTCGTGCTTAGATAAACTCCGCTTATGTAGGTACCGGCAAAAACAGCTGTTCCGCTTACTGCCAAAGACCATATATCAGCATTAGCAGGAATACCGTTATTAATCGTAGACCATTGCGTCCCGTTGTTTGTGCTTAGATAGATACCGTGCTGGTAAGTTCCTGCAAAAATATTTGTACCTATGGATGCTAAAGCATAGACAGACGGATTCCCGGGAAGCCCGTTACTCCGGGCGATCCAGCTTGTACCGTCATTCGAGCTTAAGAAAATACCATTGTTAGCAGTACCGGCAAAAATATTCGTGCCGCTTACGGCAAAAGAATAGACAGTGAGAGATGCGGGAAGACCATTATTGACTTCAATCCATAGTCTGCCATTGTTTACACTTAGATATATACCACTCTGGTAAGTACCCGCAAAAATATTCGGCCATCTTACTGCCAAAGAAAGGACGGGTGTCAGAGAAGGAAATCCGATATGTGCCGCTGTCCAGTTGGTGCCGTTGTTTGTGGTTACATAAGTACCGCCGTTAGACTGGGCTCCTGCGAGAACAATTGCTCCGGTTACAGCCAGGGAATTTATTGTTTCATATCCGGGAAGACCATTATTTACATTGATCCATTTTGCACCGCTGTTTGTACTTAGATAAGCACCATTATCAGATGTACCGGCAAATAAGAATGTCCCGACTGATGTAAAAGACTTGATAATTTCATTGCTGAAAAGACCATTATTGACATCATCCCAATTTGTACCGTTATTCGTGCTTAAATATACACCGTGTTCTGAACCCGCAAAAATATTTGTACCGCTAACTCCTAATGAATAGACGCGTGTAGTTGTTGGGAGACCGTTATTTACAGCAGACCAATTCCTGCCGTTGCTGCTATAGTAAATGCCCTGATCTGTACCTGCAAAAATATTTGTTCCGATGACTGTTAGGGACATTACAGAAGTCCCCTGCACAAGACCCTGGGCGTGATTCCATTTCATTCCGTTATTTGTACTATAATAGACCCCGTAACTAATAGTACCCACAAAAACATCAGTCACGCTTACTGCTACAGCCGGAACATATACATAAGTCGGAAGATCACTGGTAATATTGGTCCAGCTTGCGCCATTGTTTGTGCTTAAATAAATTCCCTGTACATAGAAACCGGCAAAAATATTTGTTCCACTTACGGTTATAGAATGTACAGCAGATCCTCCGGGAAGACCGTTATTAACAGCAGTCCAGCTGGTGCCGTTGTTTGTGCTTAAAAAAATGCCGCGATCTTCTGTTCCTGCAAAAATATTTGTTCCGCTTATTGCTAAAGAATAGACAGTGGTAGTACCCGGAATACCGTTATTGACAGCTATCCATTGTGTCCCGTTGTTCGTGCTTAAATAAATACCATGATTAGAGGTACCGGCAAAAATATTTGTTCCGCTTACCGCTAAAGCCTCAATGATGGAAGTATCCGGAAGACTGGTATTCACAGCAGTCCACTTTGTTCCCTCGTTTGTGCTTAAATATATACCTGAACCATCTGTACCGGCAAAAATATTTGTTCCGGATGCAGCCAAAGCGTTAACCTGAAGTGAAGCCATTCCGCTGGAGGTTTGTATCCATTGTGATTGTATTTGTATATTCAGAGAGGTTAGAAAAAGGAGAGTAATTAA
>JBEKSX010000083.1:0-13859 GCA_049516635.1 Ignavibacteria bacterium
CATTGTGTTTCCAACAAGTTAGATTGCAAATGTATGTGTAACACTTATTAAGTATAGAATTTTGTTTAATATTTGTCTATATTCTAACCTATTTTGAGTATACCGAATTTTGCCCTTTACAAGGGTATTAACGATTCTTAACTTATAAGTGAACTTTTTAGAATTTGAAATAATTGAATTTAATGAACACAGGCCTGAGCATATGGCTACATTTTATTCAATCAAATTCAAAGGCGAAAATAAGTCAGAAGCTGATAAGTTTTTTGAGAAATTTGAAGATATTGAGAAAGAGAAGATTGAGAATATTTCAAAGAAAATATTATTGATGATTCAAAAAAGAGGTTGCAGTGACTCTGCGTTTAGATTAAACGAATCATCGCCTTATAATAATATTTGTGCCTTATGGGATGGTAATCTTAGACTATATTGTTTAAGATTTGGGAAAGTAGCTGTTATTTTAGGTGGAGGTGGAATAAAAGATGTAAATAAATATCAGGATTCTGAAGAATTAACCCGTCATGTAAAGAATTTAGAAATGGTATATGAACCAATTATTAACAGAATAATAAATGAAAAAGAACTATTTGTTTTAGATAACAAACTTGAAGGTAATTTTAAATTCAATAAAGAGGAATAGAATATGAGCAAAATATTCGAAAGAATTATATCTAAAATACCAAATTTCAAAATAAGAATGACCCGGATATCAATGGATATTGCTGAACAGATTTATCAGTATATGAAACAAGCTGGAAATATGAAACAGAAGGATCTTGCAGAAAAATTGGGTAAAAAGGAATCAGAAATCTCAAAATGGCTTAATGGTAATCATAATTTTACAATAGAAACAATTGCAAAGATGGAAGATGTATTCGACAAAGATATACTATTAGTGCCCATGTTCGCTGAAGAAGATTTAAAAATAAAAATAGAAAATCCTAAATCTGTGAGTTTCGAAAAAACGGAAATAATATTCTCAATAAAAGATGGCAATGTAATAACCGGATTATCTTGGATTAAGAAACCATCTATACAAGACCAAGAAAATGAATTCATGGATAGAAATCAAGAACCTACCACAACAAAAGAATATAAATTAGTTGAAAATCTATAATGTCAGAAAATAAAGAAATAAAATTCACTATCAATGGACTTTATGTAACTAAATTTAATATTGATCTCAAGGAAGAGTACATAAAAATAGATACTGAAAATAAAGGTAAGTTTAATAGTTATACTTTCGAGATTAAGTGTAATAATAAAGGGTATGTACCTCAAAATATTATCAATATAGAAACTATACTTAAGATATTTTTAGATAGTGATAAGAAGATTGAATTAGGATCTATACAAGTTGAAAATGTGTACACTATAGATGATCTAAAAAATTATTATATTGAAAAAGAAAATAGATTAAATTTACCATCAAATTTCGAAGCAACTTTGATTTCAATTTCAATCGCTCATACAAGAGCCATTATGCATACAAAATGTGCAGGTACATTTCTACAAAATGCTTTGTTACCTCTATTGAATCCCACAGACTTTTTGAAAATAGCTGAAGAGAAAAGAGAAAGAATTGATTCTTTAGCTTCTTAATACAAATATTTAATCAATAAAAATGAACCCTTTTCTAATCCTTATTGTAGTTTCGTAGTATTTAACTTCTCTGGATTTTCGCCATCGCGGGAATCCAGAAGAAAAAATCGAAGATTATACAACAGCTAAGCCAGCTCCTAAAAGACGCCTCTGCACACGCAGACTGCAAAGCTGAGCTTATATTCTATGATTCACATGGAAACCCGTCGGTAACATACAAAATGACAGGGAAAATGGTGAGGAGGTGGGTAGAGAGGGGAAAGAAACTAACTTCCTATTTGTTTATATAAATGACTAATATTATACTTGTTCTTATTTACAATTTCAAAAAACAGATTTATCGCTTCACAATTTAGGTACAGTAAATCTTCAGCCTGATCAATAAGAGGAATTAGTTTACTATGTTCGAGATATTTTACTTGGCCAATTTTACTAAGCTTATGAATAATACCATTTCTGATATTTTTGGAATCTGTAAAAATATGAATTCCTTTTTTTGACTTACCCTTCACATTTAGCAATTTCTGTAAAAATTCTGTCTCAATGCTCTGATTTGCAAACATATTCATTCTTGAATTTAACCTTTCATAAATTTCTCCATTATCTTCGACATTATCCTCGGGAACTTGCAAATCGTAGTAAATATTTAACATTTGTAGTAACTTGTTCCAGGTAGAAAAAGCATATATAAAAGACATTTCCAAATTAATCTTTATTTCAAATAATAAGCAAAAAAGATAACGTTCTTTTTCAAATATTTCTTTTGAATAATGATCTCCAAACTTTTCTTTTACCTCACTGTCATATAGAATTGTTTTTTCATAACAATACTCCATTTTTCTGTACGTGTTAGTCAATTCAAGAATATATGATCTGGCTTTGTGGGAAATGAAATGCTTCAAACATGTTAATTTTTCAACGTAATGACGATCATGAATTGGAGTTGAACTTTTATAATGTAAAAAAATTGAATAAGTATCCTTCTCTAGTTCACGATTTAGTTCATGTTTTACCCCAATCCTGAGTTTCTTCAATCTTTGATAATACGATTTTGGAATAAGTCTTGTCATAATTGTATTTACCGCGATCTTGATTAAAAAATATTCCGATTTAATATAATCATGTAAACAATTTCTGAATTCACATTTATCAAACGGAATCGAATGCTATTGTTTTAATTTATCAATATTATATACTATATTCAAATAACCAAAATACAAGAAATATAATCTTGCATTCTTCTTTAAATTAAACCTTAAATGGAAATCTCCCTTTTTATCTGTAAGTGTTTGTGTTTCGGGATTTATATTAATTTTCTCACCAATTTTTTTCGCTTTACCATAAACGATCAAAGCTTCTACTATCGGGCTGTCATCAATAGCGTCTACGACTTTTCCTATTATATACATCTCCTTGTTTTTATTAACAAATTTTATAAATTGAAAATTAACTTCCATTCGTAGATCACCTAACCTCACATCTCCTTGAAAAATTTCATAATTCCAATTATAACTACCATTTTCTGTTTCCCGAATTTTTTCAAAATCAGTTCCGGTAAAATATTCAATTTCACCGTATTTAGAAGAACTACAGCTAATAATGATACTGCCAACACAGATAAGTGTTGAAATATAAAACATTCCTGTTGTAATCCTTATTCTCGTTTTAAATATTTTGATTATAGTATTAATCAACTTCATGCTACTTAACAATGTAGGATGGAACCAAAGAAAACCAAAATAAATTACATATAAATTACTATAAATATACGATAATAATCATACTTTATTTATTATATTTGCAATGATCTAAATTTACTTGTCCCCCCTTAGCAGCCTGCCCGCCTCTGAGCGGGAAAGGGGGGCTAGGGGGGTTTAAGAATGACAAAGATTTTCAATAAATCCACACGAAAAGAAATAAGAAAGTTCCAGAATTAAAAGATAAAGTAGCCCACGATTTTAATCGTGGGTAGGAAAAAATAAACCAACTTAACCGTTTTAACGGTTTAATACTAATAAACTTCAGAAACCGTTGAAACGGTTTTATTTTTTTTATATCATTAATACCCACAGTTGAAACTGTGGGCTACTATTATTTTACAGAGCAAAATCCTTGCAAATCTGTATCATCAGTGTCATCTGTGTTCAATTAATATCAATAATTGGATTCCTGCAGGAGTCTACCCGGCACAGACGGGCAGGAATGACAATCAATAATCATAATTTACATCCCTTTATAAACTTTATGCCGCAGGCATCCCTTCGGGACAAACTTTAAAAACCTTAAAAACCATGCTCTTCCTATTTCATTGAAGCTTAAATCTTTAATAAATATATTTGTATTCTTATGAATTTTATGAATAGATATAAGATAATCTTATTTTTACTCCTTCCCCTGCAGTTCGCATATTCACAAAAGAAACCGGATTTTTCATCCGTAGACGCAATTATCGAGCAGGGCATCAGGGATATGGATTACCCCTCTGCCGTGCTGGTTGTGGGCAATGATAAGGAAGTCATATACCAGAACGCTTACGGACGATTGACCTACGAGGACGATGCCAAACCAACCACGATGAACACAATATACGACCTCGCTTCCGTAACGAAGGTAATTGCTACAACATCTGCCATTATGAAGCTCTATGATGAGGGCAAAATTGACCTGTACGCAACCGCCTCATCGTATATTCCTGACTTCGGAGCGAACGGAAAATATGATATCACGGTGATGAACCTGCTACTTCATAATTCGGGATTACCTGCATGGGAACCGTTCTACGAAAGGGATACATCCGCAGAGCAGGTGCGGAATGAAATATATGCGATAGCCAAAGAATACCCTACGGGCACAAAAACGGTTTACAGCGATCTGGGGGCAGTGGTTCTGGGTGACATCGTTGAAAAAATAACCGGCATGAAGCTGGATAAATACTGCAAGCTGAATATTTTCAATCCGCTTAACATGACCGATACGGATTTCCTTATCGCCGAATCGGAGGATTACCGCATCGCCCCCACTGAGAACGATACTTACTGGCGTAAGCAATTGCTGATAGGATACGTACACGATGAGATAGCTGCACTGCTGGAAGGCATATCGGGCAATGCGGGATTATTTTCCACTGGACCCGACCTGTACAAGTTCATGCGTATGATGCTCAACCGCGGGCAGTATGTGGATGAAAGAAGAGTTCCTGCAAAAACAGCGTACAGCCAGATGTTCAAGGAAACGACGGTAGATCTGTTCACAACCAAAGTCACTGGACTCGGTTATGCAAATACCCGGGCATACGGATGGGATACAAAACCCGAAGCAACAAGCTATCCTCCGCCGTGCGGAGACAGGTTCTCGCAGAACAGCTTTGGGCATACAGGGTTCACAGGAACATCAGTATGGTGCGATAAGGAGAAAAAGCTCATTGTGATATTTCTAACGAACAGGATATATCCCAAACGGGGTAACGAAGAGATTAGGAACATCAGACCTAAGCTGCATGACGAGATATGCAAAGTACTGGGTTTTTAAAGGAATCTTAACTCATATTGTCATCCTGAGTCCTGATTCATCAGGACAGCTTGCCCGTCCTATGGCGGGAAGGATCTCATTTAAGATTTATACCATGAGATTCTTCGGTCGCAATGCTCCCTCAGAATGACAGTTAGAAAAAATATATTTGTACTATCAAAAATATATCATAACTATAAATTAATATGAAACCATTTAAGAACGAATCGTTAACAAATTTTACTAATCCGAAAAATAAAAAGAAATTCGAAGAAGCCATTGCTAAAGTTGAATCGGAGCTGGGGAAAGAATATGACCTGCTTATCAACGGAGTGAGATACAAAACAGAGGATAAGCTGAATTCGATGAATCCCTCTAAACCGGGTGAGGTGGTGGGTATATTCCAGAAAGCAACTCCAGAACTTGCAAACAAAGCCATTGAATCCGCGTATGAAGCATTCAAGACGTGGAAGGATGTTCCGAATGCGAAAAGAGCGAACTATCTTTTCAAAGCTGCCTCCATCATGAGAAAAAGGAAAGCGGAATTTGCTGCATGGATGGTTTTCGAGACAGGTAAGAACTGGGTGGAAGCCGATGCAGACGTAGCAGAAGCTATCGACTTCATGGAATTCTACGGAAGAGAAGCGATAAGGTATTCAAAAGGTCCGAAGCTGACAAAAATAAAAGGAGAAACGAATTACCAGGAATACATTCCTCTCGGCGTGGGTATCGTAATCCCTCCGTGGAATTTCCCGCTCGCAATTCTTACGGGTATGACCACAGCTGCAATCGTTGCAGGCAATACCGTTGTGTTGAAACCATCGAGCGACTCCCCTGCTATCGGAGAGAAGCTTGTTGAGCTATTCGAAGAGATAAAACTCCCCGCTGGAGTATTGAATTATGTAACTGGTGCGGGAAGTGCAATTGGTGACCTGCTGGTTTCACACCCGCTCACGAGATTCATTTCCTTCACCGGTTCGAAGGAGGTCGGCTTGCACATTAATGAGCTCGGTGCAAAACATCAGCCGGGACAGAAATGGATAAAGCGGGTAGCAGCAGAGATGGGCGGAAAAGACTCAATCGTCGTGGATGAAGAATTATATTCATTTGACGATGCAGTGAACGGCGTTGTTACATCCGCATTCGGGTTTCAGGGACAGAAATGCTCCGCATGCTCCAGGGTTATTGTTTCGGAGAAGATATACGATAAGTTCGTTGATGCACTGGTTGAGAGAACCAAGAAGATAACCGTAGGGCAGGCAAAAGATAACCCGGGTATGGGTCCCGTAATTAATGAAAAAGCACAGAACACTATATTGAATTACATCAATAGAGGAACCGAAGAAGGCGGAAGGCTTGTCTTCGGCGGACAGAAACTTGATGAGGGATATTTTATACAGCCGACCATCATCGCAGACGTAAAGCCTGATGCAACGATATCGCAGGAAGAGATCTTCGGACCCGTACTGGCGGTAATCAAGGCAGAGAGCTTCGAAGATGCTATGCGGATAGCAAATAATACCGAATACGGATTGACCGGTTCAGTTTATTCAAAGAACAAGAAAAAGATAAAGAAAGCCGCAAAAGAATTCTTTGTGGGTAATCTTTATATGAACAGAAAATGCACGGGAGCGTTGGTAGGTGCGCAGCCTTTCGGCGGATTCAACATGAGCGGAACCTGTTCCAAAGCAGGCGGTTTTGATTACCTGCTTCTCTTCTCGCAGACGAAGGTCGTGGATGAGAAGGTTGTAAAGAAATAGCTTTTCAAACGCGTAAGGATAGGTTGCTCAGCCTTTGGTGGACTATCCCTTTCAAACAGTTGTCTGTGATGGTTTTAAAATCCCCCTTAGTAAAGGGGGTGTCCCGACCTATCGGGACGGGGGTTGTCAATAAATAAAGAACCCCCCTACCCCCCTTTCGCTAAGGGGGGACAGAATAAAAGAATATTAATATTAACACTTTTCCTATTCCATTTGTCAAAATACGATGTAATAATTGCAGGAGCGGGAATAGTCGGTCTTGCAACTGGTCTCAAGATACTTGAAAAGAAGCCGCAGACCAAACTGCTGATCCTCGAGAAAGAAGATGGTCCCGCCAGGCATCAATCAGGTCACAACAGCGGGGTGATACATTCGGGAATATACTACAAGCCCGGAAGCCTGAAAGCTACAAACTGCCGCAAAGGATATCAGCAGCTCCTCGATTTCTGCGATAAGGAAGGTATTAATTACAGCATATGCGGAAAAGTAATATCTGCAACCAGTGAAAAAGAGCTTCCGTATCTTGAAACACTGTTCGAGAGAGGTATTGCCAACGGTCTGACAAACATCCGGATGATATCGAGAGACGAGCTGAAAGAGTTAGAACCGTATGCATACGGATTGAAAGCAATACATGTCCCCTACACCGGTATAATTGAGTTTAAAGATGTGTGTGCCAGATATGCGGAAATTATAAGCAAGAATGCAGCTATAAACTACAACGAGAAAGTGAAAAAGATATTCAACCGTGCAGATTCGGTAGAGGTGATCACCGATAAAAATACTTATACTTCACAGTCATTTGTAAATTGCTGCGGTTTGTATTCCGATAAGGTGGGCAAGCTGGCAGGAAGCGATCATAATATCCGTATTATACCGTTCAGAGGTGAATATTATACCTTGAAAAAAGAGAGAAATTTCATGGTAAATTCACTCATATACCCGGTTCCGAATCCTGACTTCCCTTTTCTGGGAGTTCATTTTACAAGAACGATCGACGGTACTGTGGAAGCGGGTCCCAATGCCGTTCTCTCATTCAAAAAAGAGGGCTACAACAGAACAAGTTTCAGTATTGCCGATACATACAGAACATTTACATGGCCGGGATTCCAGAAGGTTGCCCTGAAATATTATAAAATAGGAATGGGCGAATTCTACAGGTCATTCGTCAAAAATGCATTTGTAAAAGCATTGCAAAAGCTATTGCCTTCAATAACCGAAAGCGATCTCGCCCCCGGGGGGTCAGGTGTAAGGGCTCAAGCTGTTGATAGAAATGGTAAATTAATTGATGACTTTATTATAGACAGAAAAGAACGTATAATTAACGTACTAAATGCTCCGTCACCTGCGGCTACTTCTTCTCTTTCTATAGGTGACACAATCTCTGATGAAATATTAAAATAGGAACCGGTTAAAAAAATAAAATTCATTAAAAAATTATGTACTGACTAAAATATATTCTCGCAGTTCTAGTCATGTTCTCATTGCTCTTTTGCGGAAGGGTAACCGAAAAGGTAGGAGAAAAAGTGAATGAGAAGGTAGACGAAAAGATAAACGAGACAATGAAGAAGATAGATTCGGGAATGGGCAATGTAAATCTTGATTCGCTTAAAAAGGCACTTGATTCTCTCAAAACTCAGATGGACACTTCGGGGCATAGAGCGGGAAAGAAGATAAAATAAATTTCTCCCATTCAACAAACACGATCGCGGCTGGGAAGAGATTGATGGAGTACAGCTAGTAGGCAAATAATTTTAACTATATAACAAAAATGAAAATACACGAATACCAGGCAAAAGAGATCCTCAAGAAGATGGGCGTTCCTGTACCTGAAGGAATAGCTATAAAAGAACTATCACAACTTGATAACGCAATTTCATTGCTCCAGTCGAAAGGAGCCCGGCAATTTATGGTGAAAGCACAGATACATGCAGGGGGAAGAGGAAAAGGAAAGATATACAATCCCGCGAACAGGGACGAATTGATACTCGACGGCGGCGTGAAATTCTGTCCCGATCCGTCTAAAGTAAGAGAGTATGCGCAGAAGATGATGGGTAATCTTCTGGTCACCCACCAGACAGGTCCCGAAGGAAAGATTATACGCTGTGTTTATATCACACAGGCTTTGGATTTTGAAAGAGAGCTGTATCTCGGTATCCTGCTGGATAGAGGTGCTGAACGGAACGTAATTATGGCTTCAACGGAAGGCGGGGTAGAGATCGAAAAAGTAGCCGCCGAGACTCCGGAAAAAATAATAAAAGAATGGATAGATCCTTCAATAGGGTTCCAGACGTTCCAGGCAAAACGGCTGGCATTTGCACTCGGTATGGAAGGAGAAGTTTATAAGAATTTTATTCCTTTCATAAAACTCCTCTATAAAGCTTATGAAGAAACCGATGCTTCGCTCGTTGAAATAAATCCTCTTGTTATCACAAAGGACAACAGTGTAATAGCACTAGATGCGAAAATTAACCTTGACGATAACGGACTGTTCAGGCATAAAGAATATGCGGAGCTTCGTGACCTTAATGAAGAGGAACCGCTCGAAATAGAGGCTTCGAATGCCAACCTTAATTATATCAAACTTGACGGCAATGTGGGATGCATGGTAAATGGTGCTGGGCTCGCAATGGCAACTATGGATATCATCAAACTCGCTGGCGGTGAGCCTGCAAACTTCCTTGATGTCGGCGGAACGGCATCGGTAGAGACAGTGGAGAAAGGGTTCCAGATCATTCTTTCAGATAAAAATGTCAAAGCAATATTGGTTAACATATTCGGAGGAATAGTAAGATGCGATAGAGTTGCAGGAGGGATCATTCAAGCTGCCAAGAATATCAATATCAACATTCCGGTTGTTGTCCGGCTTAAAGGCACTAATGCCGAAGAAGCACAAAAAATGCTGAACGAATCAGGGCTTAATTTTAACACCGCTACTACCTTCAAAGAAGCAGCGGAGAAGGTAACTGCTGCGTTAGCATAGGAAAGAGGTTCCTGATAGCTTTTTTGTGTCATGTCAGGTTGCAAAAGTAGCCCACAGTTTTAACTGTGGGTAGCATACCAAATAATCATTTAACCGTTTCAACGGTTTAAAATAACTAAAGAAACCGTTAAAACGGTTTTGTATCGCAAAAGAATCATTGTACCCAAGATTGAAATCGTGGGCTACCTTTATTATTTAAAATCCGGTTTATTAGCTGACATGTCAGGTTTCAAACCTGACATAACACCCTATTTCTTTTTAGACTTCCATAAAATATTAAATATGATTAATTTAATCGGCTATAGGGTGGTGAAATTATTATTCATTACTATCCGTATATTATATGACCGATTATTTAGAGAAATATGAACCTGTTATAGGACTTGAGGTCCATGCGCAGATGAAAACCAAGACCAAGGCGTTCTGTTCTTGCTCAACTGAGTTCAGTGCTCCGCCGAACACGAATATTTGCCCGATATGCCTCGGTCACCCTGGAGTATTGCCTGTCCTGAACAGGAATCTCGTGGAATTCATACTTAGATTAGGGTTAGCTACCGACTGTAAGATCATGGAAAGATGCATTTTTGCAAGAAAAAATTACTTCTATCCCGATCTACCGAAAGGATACCAGATATCACAGTATGATAAGCCGATCTGCCATCATGGATATATAGAGATCGGTGGCAATAAAATAGGAATTACAAGGATCCACATGGAAGAGGATTCGGGAAAATCCATTCATGATTTTTCCGATAATGAAACGCTGGTCGACCTCAACCGGTGCGGGGTTCCGCTGATCGAGATAGTAAGTGAACCCGATATCCGGAGCTTTGAGGAAGCATATAATTACCTCATCAAGCTCAAACAGCTCGTACAATACCTGGATATATGCGATGGCAATATGGAAGAAGGGAGCTTAAGGTGCGATGCAAACGTCTCGGTCAGATTGAAAGGCACTGAAAAGTTCGGAATCAATACCGAGGTGAAGAACCTCAACTCTTTCAGGAACGTAGCAGACGCCCTCGAAGCTGAAGCGAGAAGACAGGCAGAAGTGCTGGAGAACGGGGGCAGGGTAATTCATCAGACCCTGACATACGATGCAAGGACAAAGACGACTTCGCCCATGCGTTCTAAGGAGGAAGCCCACGACTACAGGTATTTCCCGGAACCTGACCTGGTAACGGTTCATGTAAGCGAGGAATGGAAAAATAAAGTAATAAAAAATCTCCCTGAGCTTCCAGATAAAAGAAAGGAACGATTTATAAAAGATTATTCATTACCTTCGTATAATGCAGAGGTTCTTACACAGGATAGAGCGGTTGCAGATTACTTTGAAAAGATTTGCGGAAACTTAGATAATAAGAACAGCTTTAAATCCGCAAGCAACTGGGTAATGACGGAAGTTATGAGGATACTGAATGAGGAAAAGATACAAATAACAGATTTCAGGGTAAGCGAAGAAAACCTTTCATCCCTGATTAAATTAATTGACGAAGGAAAAATTTCTAACAATATTGCAAAAGAGGCGTTTGCTGAAATGCTAAAATACACCGATCCTAATGATAAAAGACAGGACCCCGTGCTTATCGTAAAAGAAAAAAATCTGCTCCAGGTATCGGATTCATCGGAAATTGAGAAGATAGTAATGAAAGTTCTGGAAGATAATCCTGATGAAGTTAAAAGATACAAAAAGGGAGAAACAAAACTGCTCGGATTCTTTGTGGGCAAAGTGATGAAAGAGAGCAAAGGAAAAGCAAATCCTAAAACAGTTAACGAATTATTAGCTAAAAACTTAAAATAATATGACATCAAAAAGACTGATTGCTGCAAACTGGAAAATGAACAAAGGTGTGGCCGAATCCCAAAAGTTTGCGGAGGAAATCAAGGCATATACAGAGCAGAACAACATTATCAGCTGCGATATTGTTATCTGTCCGCCTTTCACATCACTCGATGCAGTTCATAAAAAGATTGACGGAACAAAGATAAAGCTCGGGGCACAGAACGTACATTTCGAATCGTGCGGAGCATACACCGGTGAGGTATCCTGTTCAATGCTGAAGTCATGCGGGTGTGATTATGTAATTATCGGCCACTCCGAACGAAGACAGCTATTCCATGAAACGAATGAGCTGATTAATAAGAAAGTACTGAAATCTCTCGATGAAGGATTAATACCCATATTGTGCGTAGGCGAAACTCTTGAAGAGCATCAGGACCATATCACGGAAGCGGTTATTGATGAACAGCTTAAATCATGCCTGAAGCACGTATCAGCTGAGCAGATTGAACACATCGTCATCGCTTACGAACCTGTCTGGGCAATAGGAACGGGTAAAAATGCTACATCCCATCAGGCTGAAAGTGTTCACAATTTTATAAGAAAAAAAATTAAAAAATTTACTAACGAAGAAAAAGGAGAACGATTAAGGATAATCTACGGAGGCAGCGTAAAACCTTCTAATGCCAAGGAATTATTCTCATCCCAATCAATTAATGGCGCTCTTGTAGGCGGGGCATCTCTGGACGAAAAAAGCTTTATCGAGATCATCAACTCAGCTTTATAAATATTAATTTTCCGGGTTAATACCGAATCAGCGGTATCCTTTTAAACCAATTATTAATAAGGAACTGCTATAAGATTCTTTGCATTTATAATATTAAGAAACAGCAGTTTACAAATTCAAATTAACCTTAACATATTATTAATTCTTAATTAATCCAAAACATAGCTTATTATGAATGAGATAGTTATCATTGCCGGGGCAAGAACACCGATCGGATCATTCAACGGGGCGCTCTCAAATTTCACAGCTCCCCAGCTTGGGTCTCTTGCAATAAAAGAAGTTGTACACAGAACCCAAATTGAACCCGCATCTATCGACGAGGTTATCATGGGTTGTGTTCTTCAGGGGGGACTGGGACAGGCACCGGCACGCCAGGCTGCTCTGGGAGCAGGCATTCCCGAATCGGTTTCATGTTTGACCGTGAATAAAGTATGCAGTTCAGGCTTGAAGTCTGCAATGATTGGAACGCAGATGATCTTAGCGGGAGATGCTGAAATTATAGTCGCGGGAGGTATGGAATCCATGACAAACACTCCCTATTATCTCGATAAAGCCCGAAAGGGTTACAGAATGGGTGACGGTAAAATAATAGACGGGATGATACATGACGGGCTTTGGGACCCGTACAATAATTCACATATGGGGAATATCGCAGAAATGTGCGCCCGCGAATATCACATCACTCGCGAACAACAGGATGAGTATGCAAGACAGTCCTACGAGAAAGCTATAGATGCTATCGATAACGGATACTTCAAAGAACAGATGATACCCGCTGAAATAACCGATAAAAAAGGCAGTGTAATAACATTTACCGAAGATGAAGAACCCAAAAAGGTAAATTTTGATAAAGCAGGAAAGCTAAAACCTGTGTTCGAAAAAGACGGCACGGTTACGGCTTTTAATGCATCAAAGATTAATGACGGTGCAGGTGCGGTTATGATAATGTCAAAAACAAAAGCATCGAAGTTAATGCTTGAACCAATGGCGCGGATAGCAGCTTATGCAACATACTCTCAAAAGCCCGAATGGTTTACAACAGCTCCTGCTTATGCCATCGCATTGGTCTGCAAAAAAGCCGATATGACGAAGAATGATATTGATCTGTTCGAGATAAACGAGGCATTCGCGGTTGTCAGCTGTGCGGTGAATTCGATTGCAGGTCTTGACAATTCAAAAGTGAATATCACAGGTGGTGCGGTTGCATTCGGTCATCCGATAGGCGCATCAGGCGCGATACTGCTCATAAGATTAATGTACAATCTAAAACGATTGAACAAGCGTTACGGCCTGGTTTCGCTATGCAACGGCGGAGGCGAAGCAACAGCGATGATCATTGAGCGGATGTAGAGCTAAGATAATTAATAGTAAAAACGAATCCAATAAATAATTAAATAGAAATAAATGGAGATACGAAATATTTCCGTGATCGGCTCCGGGACT
>JBEKSX010000084.1:0-13055 GCA_049516635.1 Ignavibacteria bacterium
CTCGATATTATTTTCATAAACACAAAAAAACAGATCGTGAAAATTTACAAAAATACAACACCATTCTCAGAACAGGATCTGCCGTCTCTTAAACCCATTCAATTAGTTGTGGAAGTGAATGCAGGGTTTACAGATAAATATAATATTAAGGAAGGGTATAATATCGAGTGGAGGAGATTTTAGGAGATAATTTTATTTGAAATAATAATCTTCCCTCCTATCTTCAAAGAGATTATTCATGCGATTAATATTTTTATCCAGCGCCTCTGCAGGGTTTATGTCTAAAATAACACATTCCTCTTCATCCTTTGATCCGCGATACAGAATTG
This sequence comes from Ignavibacteria bacterium, assembly GCA_049516635.1. Lineage (GTDB taxonomy): Bacteria > Bacteroidota > Ignavibacteria > Tepidaquicellales > OLB5 > JBEKSX01. The sequence continues at coordinate 330 of JBEKSX010000084.1, forward strand.
TACCTCGTGGATCTACAATCTCGCTCATCCCCGTAAAACATAATTCACGTCCTTTCGAAAACTCACTTCCTATACGGTTGCATGTAATCGTGAAAACCCTATTTTCGACAGCCCTGGTAACCATTGCATCCTGGCAGTACGGCATAACAAGATTAGCAGGGTGGCAAAGCACTTGCGCACCCTTCAGTGCCAGTGTACGCGCAACCTCGGGAAAAATCCAGTCAAAGCATATCATCATACCTATCCTCGCTTTGGGAAGATTATCCTTTTCGATATCGTAAGTTTGAAGTGGAATGTTACCTGGTTTGAACCAGTGTTTTTCCTCCATGAATAATTGTATTTTCCTGTAAACAACAATCTTCCCGTCCGGAAAGACTAGAACCGAGCTGTTGTAATATATATTCCCTTCTCTTTCGCAAATGCCCGATACGATATACCCTTTCTTCTCAAAAGATATTTTTTTCAAAGAAGTACAGAAGGGTCCGTCCGGTATTGTTTCTGAGGCTTTTTTTAATTCGTCGAATGATGAAAAAAAATAACCCGAATTGGCTAACTCGGGTAACACTATAAGGTCAAATTCTTTGCACTTGAGTGATTTTGATATTTGCAAAATATTGCTCTCGGGATCAGCAAATTCCGGTTTGAATTGTAAATAGCCGATCTTCATCTAATTGATCAGGGAACAATATTGCACGTGAAACTGATGGTTTTTACAGGATTCTTCATATCATTTGATTCGATCGTGATGCTCTTTTCGTTTATCCCGCTTCTCCCCTCGGTATTAAAAGTAAATTTTATCTTTCCTTTTTCTCCGGGACTAAATTCTTTTTTTTCATCGACCATTGCACCTGTGCATCCGCAGGATGTGGAAACACTTTTAATGATGAGTTTATCCCTGCCTGTATTGATAAAATCAAATGTTCCTGTGACCTGAGGACCCTGCTTAACAGTGCCGAAATCATGTTTTTCCTCGGCAAATGTGATAATCGCTCCAAATATCTTGGGATCATTAAAATTTTTCGTAATTAGAAATGCAGATAGTGCGAAAACGAAAACCAACCCGGTTACAAAATACGTTATTTTTTTTGCTTTTTCTGAATTCATTACAATATTATGAAATTATTTAATTTGAATTTATTATTTGTTGAAAATTGAACTCCTTATCGATGAGCGTGTATCGGTAAAGATTAACACTAAAATATAACATAACTAAATCCTCAATAATTCTCAGCCAGATCTCGGAGGTTGTAGAAGGATGCACGCTGAAACAACCGCACGAGATATCGAGCCCCCGGATCAATGCCTGAGAAAGAGCTATTATAAAGATGCATAGAAATGCGGAATATATAAATGATGCACCTTTAGCGAATCTTCCTATCAAAAGGAAGAGACCGGTAATAAATTCCAGCCAGGGAAGAAATATTGCCAGCAGATTTTCAAGACCTACAGGTAGCAATCTATAGTTATGTATCACCTTAGCAAAATCAGGCATGTTGGCAAGTTTATCCATACTTGAATATATGAACAGTGCTCCCAGAACAAGCCTCACGAAGATTAAAAAATTTTTATTCCCAAATAATTTTGACATTTATTATCTTCTGTCAGATTAATTTGCAGGATAACCCGCATTTTTCCATTCATCCCAGCCGCCATGGAAAATATACAGTTTATTGAATCCCATCTTGGCCATCGCATAAGCAAGGTCGATACTCACATCACATGAGGCACTGCAGAACACAACATACACCTTCTCTTTAGGTAATGCATTTAGCTTATCTTTGAATTGATCCAGTTTATGATACGGGATGTTCATCGCGCCCTGTATGGTACCTGCCTTATAATCCGATTCATCTCTCGCATCGATGAACTGATAATGTTTATCGAACAAAGCTTTGGCGAAATCAAGCCGGATATCGATTGGTTTCGTAAAATCCTGTGACGCAGTATTATTAAGAGCTTTAAGCGAATCCTCTGTACGTTTTTTAGTAATTGTTTTCAAGGAATCACTGACGCGTCTGATCGAATCGAGTTTTATCTGGTTCTTACGAAGTGAATCTTCTCTCCGTATAGACAGGTTTTTTATCGAATCTGCTGCATGTTCGATAGAATCCTGCTTTTGAAGTGCTTTCAATAGACTATCACTTTGTGAGAAATTGAATTGCCTTTCTTCTGCTATGAATGGTAAACGAGTAGGGCTTGAAAGATTATATAACACGCCTACTATAACAACAATTACCAGTATAATAACAATTTCTGTAATGGTTCTCGTTTGCAAAAGATCAACCCGGAAAATATATATCTATCAATTATTTTTAATATCTACAAGAATCGGGATCTGGAACTCGCCTTCAGAAGTTTTAATAATGACAGCGGCATTTACGGGTGACTCTTCGTAGATCTTTATAGAAATGCTCAGTGATGCAGAATCACCGGAATTAAGCTCCATTTTATCACTCGTCACCTTTACTGCTGGTGAATTAGAAGAAACATCAGAAATTGTAACCAGCTTGTCATAAGTATTTAGCAGGATTGCTGACTGGTTAAGTTCTTCACCTACTTTGCCTGAAGTAACGATAGAAGCAGGAGTTAGGGAAAGCGGTTCAACCATGTTCATCGTGATCATAATGTTGTGAACATTAGTTGTCTCATTGGTATATACCACCACACCCTTCGTGACAGGTCCGTATCCGTTGCCATTGAACGTGAACTGAATCGTTCCTTCATCACCCGGTTTTATGAGATCATTTGAAAGCAAAGCCGTTGAGCATCCGCATGTAGTGCTTACGCTGGTTATTTTCAAATCTGCATCTCCTGAGTTTTTAAAAACAATATCATATTTAACCTCTTTGCCACGCATATGGCCGCCAAGGTCCAGTTTTTCCCCTCCGGGAAGGTCAAATATAGGGCCTGTTTGCGCAAAAACGAAAACAGGGATGAAAAAGATGATAGTTATTAGTATGTTTCTCATTTTATTAAATAATTAAATACTTATTTGTAACTATAACTGTATTAATTTAATAATCAATTAAACTAAATACAATTTAAATGAATATCATAGAAAAATTGACTGTTTTTGATGTTTCAATTAATGTATTTATTAATTAGAACTCTTTTCATAAGTTAAGTATGTTTACATAAATAACTAACATTTCCCTAATGAAATTAGATGCATTATTTTTCGGTGCTCATCCCGATGATGTAGAGTTATCCTGCGGAGGAACAGTAGCTAAAATGATTAATTCAGGAAATTCAGTGGGTATCATTGATCTTACTCAGGGTGAGCTCGGAACAAGAGGGTCAAAAGATATAAGGGAAAAAGAAGCAATAAAAGCCGCAGGTGAACTCGGTGTAACTATCAGGGAAAACCTGAAGTTCAATGACGGAAATATAGAAAATACTCTTTCCAACAGACTAAAGGTGATCCTGGTAATACGCAAATACAAACCTGATATGATTTTTGCCCCTTATCTTCATGACCGGCATCCTGACCATATGCACGCCAGTCTTCTTGTTCGCGAAGGAGCATTTTTTTCCGGACTTACAAAAATTACTTCCATTCTGAACGGAAAACATCAGGAACCGTTCAGACCTAAAAGGTTATGTTATTTTATGCAAACCTATACCTTCGAACCATCATTCGTTATCGATATTACGGATGAATTTGAAACAAAAATGAAAGCTATCAAATGCTACGCATCACAATTCTATGACCCGAACAGCAGGGAACCGGAAACTTTCATCAGTGATAAAAAATTTATTGAATATATCGAAGTTCGAGCAAAATTCTATGGATTCCAGATCGGTGTACAATATGGGGAACCTTTCTATACCGAAGAAAAAATTAAATTGAACCCTCTAAGCTTGTTTTGAAACAACGATTTTACATTTATAGATCGATTTCAGTATAATCTTCTGTGGAAAAATTAATAAATACATTACAGTTAGAAAAACACCATGTGAACGTATTACTATTTATAGGGCTTTTAATACTGATCTCTGTTAATATAGTACTATATATGAATATGAGAGACCTTATTAATACTGAAAAAAATCTCGGATCAACATTCTCCAATTTTGATATAATCGAAAAAATGAGAGATGATATTAACGATGCCGAAACCGGTATTGATTTCTACCACATTACCGGTAATAAACAATATCTTCAAACCTACCGGGATCTCTCTGCTTCCATAGATACTATATACAATGAGCTCAGAACCAACAACGGAAATGATCAGAACCGGCAATATTTTCTTGATACACTTTCAGTGCTTGTAAGAGAAAGATTCCAGTTACTCAACAGATCCCTCACTATTCATGAAAATAATAAAGTAAATCAGCAGTTATATAAACAAATAAATGATGAAGGAAAAGATATTAACTCAAAGATAATGAGCACGGTTCAGGCTATGAAGTCAGAAGAACGAAAAGCAATGGACCGAAGAACCGAAGTAACATTATCAAAAACAGAATTTACCCTCTATATAGTGGCAGGCGGCACACTTATCAGCATAATTATTCTCATTATTACATTCGTATTATTCAGGAAGGCAGCTCCGGATAATTATTTCAATGAGAAAGCACGCAGGTTGACCCAGGATGAGCTGGAATCCATAGTGAAAGAAAGAACGGCCGAAATTTCGCAGATTAACATTAGATTATACAAGACAATTGAAGAATATAGAAGGACCCAATCGGCTTTGCAGCAATCTGAGAGGGATTATAGAACCCTCTTCGAGCAAGCGCATGATGCTATTGTTATTATCGAACCGGAAAAAGAAATCATCCTGGATGTAAACGACAGAGCCTGCGAAATGTACAAAATAAACAAAGCTCAGTTTATCGGACTCTCTCTTAAATCGTTCTCAAAAAATGTTCCTGATGGGGAAAAACACATAAAATTAATACTGGAAAAAGGTTATGATAATGACTTCCAATCAGTACATTACAGGAAAGACGGAACTGAGATGCTAATGGAAATAAATGCATCTGTCATAAACTACAAAGGACAAACTGCAATTCTCTGTATTAACCGTGATATAACAGAAAGAATATTGAGTTATATTCCACTTCCTGGTTCATGATCATAGAATGGGCATGGGTTAAAATGTGTATGGGTTTCTATTGACAACGGCATTCATTGAAAAAATACACAAAATAGGAAAGTAACGGTCTGTATACAATAAGACTTAAGAACAAAATTAAAAAAAAGGCGGTATCTCTACCGCCTTACCTTAACACTGTAATTAACTAACCTCCTATTTGATCAAAACCATCTTCTTTGTATCGACAAAATTACCCGCTTCAAGTTTATACATGTATACACCGCTCGGCAGATCGGATGCATTGAACTCGACTGTATAAGTCCCGGCCTGCTTATATTCATTAACCGGTACCTTTACTACCCTGCCCAGTACATCATATACCGTCAGTTTAACTTTTTCCCAGAGCGGGATCGCGTATGTAACTCTTGTTGACGGGTTGAAAGGATTCGGGTAGTTTTGCATAAGATCAAACTTATCAGGTTTGGAATTAGGTAAACCCGGAGTACCCAGCAGATAATCATAAGTAATCAATATGCACCATGACCTGAGAGTTCCTGTATTGGGTACTGCAGTATCTGATATAGCAAGAATCCACGTTCCGTTCGCACTGAAGTTATTGAACACAGATAACACAGCGGGAGATGTTGGTTTATAGTAACCCGTAAATGGTGCTGTATTGCATCCCGATGAACCGATCGAGCAGGACGCAGTGTCCACAATATTTGTGTTGATGAAATTATCTCCTGTTCCTCCTACATTCTTTATAAAGTTCACCCCTCTGCCTAGATGCGAAAGATAAAAACTTAGGTCCGCATCGTTTGTATGTATCAATGTATCTATCCTCACATTTATCCTTGTGACCCTGGCATTCAGGGGCAGGTTGGCATTAATTGTATCGTATGTGAACTGATTGTTCAGGATGGGCTTATTTATATTAACGCGGCACAACATTGTATTGCCGAGACTCCCGTATATCGGCAGTTCGACATTCCATGTTATGGATATTTCCCATGGATCAAGTGCCCTGTTATATACCCTGAACTCATCTATCTTGCCCCCGGTGTTCAGGCTGTATTGAAGAGTCGAATAACCTCCGACCTTAAAAGGACCACTACCTGCAAGATTAAGTCCGGGACGCAGGTAAGTTCCAAAAAGTGTTCCGTTCTTATATATAATAAGGTTCGGGTGATCGTACACAAAGTGTACTACTGTAGGACCCGGCATAACATCAGTAACCAGGATATCCGGTATCTGATCGCTTCTTAACAGTATATTGTTAGGTCCTGCAGCACCTCCGTAGAAGCATCTGAAGTTGGCTGCTGTCTGATCTCCAAAGAGATATAGAGCATAACCGGTTGAAACTTCAGCAAGACTTTTCACCCATAAACTAATCGTCCAATTCCCAGTCCCGAAGTTTGTTGCCCACCCGGTATTCAGGCATGCAGTTGTTCCGGTTCCCCCGATACCTGTCATGCATGTATCGAATTGTCCCCCTGATGTAAATGTATTTCCCGTCACAGTTGCAGGGTTATTTCCTGAACCAGGAAGAGCATAGTTGGGGGTATGTCCCGCTGAATTACCTTTAAATCTGTAGTATAAAATCTCAGGGACATTTTGAGCATATACTAAAGCTGTAGCTGTAAGAAATAAAAAGATAAAAAGAATATAAAATGTATTTTTATTTCTCATGTTGTTCCCTCCTTCACGATAAAAGTTAGAGGATTTATACCGTATAAAGTGTATGTATCCTCACGATAAATCAGTAGTATTTCTAGGTACAAATTAGGGAATATATTTAAAAAGTCAATAGCTAATTATAGCATTTTTAAATTATTTTTTAACTACCGCCAAAATCTTCAATTTTTAGGCATTTTTAGTTAATTATAGAATGTTTATATTAGATTAATATGGATATTTCTAACCGAAATATATTAGTTTTCGACATTGAGACCATTGGTCATAAACTTGACGATTTCCCCGAAGAAGTCCGTAAATACTTGATAAAAGACGCTTCCGATGAAGGTGATATTAAGGAAATAGTGGAACAGTTTGTTTTTAATCCGCTTACCTCAAAAATTGCAGCTATCGGAATGTTGGATAACCGGGAAGAGAAAGGATGCATCCTTGTAAATACTGAGGAAGAAACAACATTTCTAAAAAATCATGAAAATTTTAATTACATCAACGGTACGGAAGAAGGAATTTTAAAAATTTTCTGGGATACACTAGTTTCAAAAAAATATAATTTATTCGTAACCTTCAACGGCAGGGAATTCGACTGTCCTTTCGTGATGCTGAGGAGCCTTTATTACAGGATCAAGCCTACTGTAAATCTCATGAAGGGCTCCGATTTCACATTTAAAGATTATCACATTGACCTTCTAAAGGAATTCACTTTCAATACACATTCCGGCAGAGGTGCCAGGAGAAAATTCTCTCTAGATTTCTACTGCCGTACTTTCGGAATTCCAAGTCCGAAAAAAGACGGCGTTACAGGTGATCTGGTAGATGGTCTTTATAAAGAAAAAAAATTCCAGGAGATTGCAGATTACTGTATCGGCGATGTAATAGCTGAAAACGAGCTTTTAAAATATTGGAACGAATATTTTAACTTATAGTTTAAACAAGAAAGATGTTTAATAATAACCAGGAGAACATTAAATGAAATACAATCAAATGCAGGGAATGCTTAAACAGGTCCAAAAGATGCAGGAAAAGATGCAGCAGGTCCAGGAAGAGCTTGAACAAAAAACTATTACAGAAGAATCGGGCGGCGGGATGGTCAAGGTCACTATCAACGGAAAGCTGCAAATCGTAAAGATTCTGATAGAGAAGGAAGTTATTAATCCGGAAGATGCCGAAATGCTTGAAGACCTGGTGGTTGCTGCAGTCAACAAAGCTATCGAATCGGCACAAAAAATGTCACAGGAAGAAATTTCAAAAGCTACCAGCGGTATGATGCCTAATATTCCGGGTTTAAATATTCCGAGCTTATAAATATTATTTAATTCAACGGTCTGAATGATCAGTACATCTGAAACCCTCGAGAAAGTAGCAGAAGAACTCTCCAAACTCCCGAGCATCGGAAGAAAAACAGCACACAGGATTGCACTTTACCTTGCTAAAAGCCCGGCTGAAGAAGTAAAACAGCTCGTAGATTCTCTTATCCTGCTGAAACAAAATATCAAATTATGCAGTATATGCTGTAACATAACCGAAACGGATCCCTGCCCTATTTGTTCTTCCGGAAAACGGGATAAGAGTATCATTTGTATTGTGGAAGAGTCGAGCGATGTCTATGCTATAGAAAAGACCAATGAATACAAAGGGCTTTACCATGTGCTCCATGGAATAATATCACCTCTCGACGGGATAGGTCCCGAAGACATTCGCGTAAAAGAGCTGCTTATCAGACTTAAAGAAAATATTAACGAGATTATTCTTGCTTTGAACCCCAGCGTTGAAGGCGAATACACAATTACATACCTCACAAAACTTATTAAACCACTGGAAATCAAGATATCAAGGATAGCGCGGGGTATACCCGTAGGGACCGATCTGGAATTCGCTGACGAGATCACACTTGCAAAAGCAATAGAAGGCAGAATAGTTCTTTGAAAAAAGAAAGCATCTGGTATAAAAGATGGTTTAACACACAGGATTATCTTGATCTTTACAAACATAGAGATGCTAATGATGCAAAGAAAATTGTTAACCTCATCCTGAACCATATTACAATGGATAAAGATTCACACATTTTAGACCTTGCCTGCGGCAATGGCAGACACAGCATCCTTTTTGCGCGCAAAGGATTCAACGTTACAGGGATCGACCTCTCTCGTTTCCTGATAAAACAGGCAAATGCCCGCCTGAAAAATGAATATTTAAACCAATCCAGACGGTTGAAGTTCGAGATCAGGGATATGCGTGAGATCGGTCATAGGAATGAGTTCGAGCTTGTGGTGAATATATTCACAAGTTTTGGTTATTTCGAACAAAATCATGATAATGAGAAAGTAATAAAGAGCATTTCCGCATCTTTAAAATCCGGAGGTTATTTTTTGCTGGATTTTCTTAATAGCCGTAACCTGCAAAAAAGTCTTGTTCCTTTCAACATAAAAAAGTATAATAACAAAGTAATTATCCAGATTAGGAATATAATAGATAAGTTCGTAATCAAGGATATACTTATACTAAGAAATAATCCGAATGGAGGCGCTCCTGTAAGCAGCCATTATAGCGAGAGGATAAAACTTTATTCATATGAAGATTTTGTGAAAATGTTCCTGAAATTCAACCTAAGGATCCTCAAAGTTTTTGGAGATTACCTTGGTAATACATATGATAAAAATAATTCCGGGAGGATGATTCTCCTTGCCAGGAAAAACTAAATATATTATAATAACATTATTATTAGTTCTGGTGCATGGATGCGGTATTTTCGAAACCCGCAACCCGGAATCACCCAGCAATACAAGATCGACCTACATCCCGCCTACTACTCCTGATGCAGTGATCAGTAACCTCACTTATTCCATTGAAGAAAAAAACTCCACAAATTATGTGAGAAATTTATCATCTGTATTATACATTTATGTTCCCGATTCAAAAGCACTAGCTTTATACGGGCAAATTTTCCAGAACTGGAATGTCAACTCCGAGAAATTTTATTTTGATAACCTCGTAGCACAGACGAATAAAGATGCTTCATCTAATCTTTTCCTCTCAAACGTGAACACTACATTAATATCATCCGACTCGGCGATAACGCAGGCGGGTTATATCATCGTATTTCAGCATAACAGGAACAACATTCCGAAATCCGCTGTAGGAAATTTCCGTTTAACAATGAAAGCTGATGAGAACAATTTATTTTCTATTCTCAAGTGGGAAGATTTTAGAAAGAACGATACGGATTTTACCTGGAGCGAACTAAAAGCCAATTTCAGCAATTAAATGCGGAAATTCTCAATATACTTCCTGATTATTATATTCACATTCCTTTTCGGAAGTTGTTTCAATCCTTTTGCCCCCAGAATAAATAATTCTTCCTCCGAGGGAAATATACTTTCCGATCAAAAGACAATAGACGGGTTTTTTCAGAATTTCGCTTATTCTTATACTTTCAAAGACACAACAATTTACGGCCAGCTTCTCACCGATGATTTTGTTTTTTCATATTTTGATTATGAACTCGGCGTTGAGGTATCATGGGACCGATCAACCGATATGAGAACAACCGAAGGACTTTTTGCCAACACTCAAAGTCTGATACTCATCTGGAACAACATTGTATATCAATCGGGTGACTCTCTTGATGCAGATGTGAAACGTAGTTTTAACCTTACTATCACCTTCAATCCTAATGACATACTTAATTTTTACGGCTTTGCCGATATGACGCTCCATAGACCTTCGGCTGCGGACGTGTGGAAAATTAAGAAATGGATAGACGAGACTAATCCTTAGCTGTACTGACCCCCTGCCTGCGCCAAGGCTTCGGCAGGCAGGCACTACTTGAAGTAGTCTCAAGTAGTCAGGAAGCTCAGAATCGCCATTTTTTGATCAACTTAGTAGTGACTACTTAGTAGTGAACCCCTCTCGGCTAAAGCCGTTTCTCCCCTTTCGTAAAGGGGAGAATGTTATTAATAGTGCCAAAATGACAAAGAACGATTAAGAATGTTATATTACTGTTTTTTGATGGTTTATTAACAAGATACCCACCGGGTAACTTAAGTTACCCCCCTATCGAAAAAACAACAAATATATTCACAAAACGCCACTTTTGGAAATTTTAAGTTAGGGTAACTTAGTTACCCTCAAACCGATGACTTTGACAAAATGACAAAGAACTGTAACAAGTAAAAACTTCATATACAAATATAACACATTAATCTGCATAATTCAAGGCAAAAATTTATATACACTGTGAAATACAGGGTGTTTTGGGTGTTAGCTCGCGGGTATGGTATAACTCAAAGTATCGATTTTGTTTAGTTCAACGAATAATCTGTTGTTGGTGACAACCCCCGCCTAAAGTCGGGCAGGCTACCAGAGGTTAGGGCACTCTACCAACAACGGGGAAAAAAAATATATATTAATTTTAGAAATTAAAGACTTATTAAATAAGAAAGGACAGGCACCGACTAGCCTGTCCTTACTTCAGGGTGGAGGTATTATGGGGCATGAAATGTAATTCCTCACCTTTTTGAGGATGGTTTACGTGAAGCTCATATTCCAATTAACAATTGATAAAACTTTCACAGAAAGTATATTAATTTACAAGACCAGTATCTCTTGCGTATCCATCAACCTGAACTTCTTTCCCGGATAATCAGTCAGTGTAACTGTTTCATAGCCGTTCTCCGAAGGTCCGTCTGTATACAGTTTAAAATAATAAATACCTGCGGGGCACTTGCTCCCGTCAAACTTCACTTCATAAGTACCCGGCGGTCTTTGTTCGTTCACAAGGGTAGCTATCTCCATACCGATTATATTAACAAGTTTTACGAGAACCAGTGAAGGTTTTTCGATTGTGAAATTGTATTTATTATAATGATTGAACATAAAATAACCAGATTACTGCAAATATATTAATACTGTTTTATGATATACTGTTTTTCTTTTATACCAAAATAGAAGTTAACTCCCGCATTAAAAGAACCCCAAGCGAACTGCCTGAAACCGGAATAAGGCATCCTGGGAGAGACCCTTTTATCATTCAAATATACTTCATTCGGGTTATCAGATTCTTTCGTCTGTTTAAACCAGAGATTCGCATGAGTAAATCTGAATCCGAAATTGACGCCTAACCAATTGTTCAAAGCATACTCAGCTCCTGAAAATACTGTGACGCCTAATCTGAAAGCAGGAATAATGTTTAGATCTACAGGAGAATTTTCCGAATAGATCCGTGCATTACCGGAGATAACACTTGCTATAAAACCACCTCCGACCATGGTTTTGAATTTGAAATTAGGAGTAAAATTATTTTCCACACCTATGACACCCGAATAAACATCATAGTTAACAAATTCCGGACCATAAAAACCAACATTCATTTTTGAATATTTGCTGCTGAATTCGTTGTAAAGAGCAGAAATATTGAGTCTGATATTACCCTTTTGGTGCAAAGCCACTTTTAGGGTAACACTTCCTCCAAAACCATGTCTTACGCCGAAATTCTCGCCTTTTTCGAACTCTTCGGAACTAAAATCTCCGTTATTATTACCTGAAAGCTCATAAACACCATAGTCATAGCCACCTGATATCTGTAAAGTAAATTTAGGTGCTGATCTTATAGTTAACTTTGCGTAAGTGGTTTTATTTGCAACCAGTTTCCGGCTGCCGGAATCCTGTCCTGGGGTGTTCGAGACTAGGATCATCAGTAGGGTGATCAACAGAATTAGAGAATACGTTTTCATAACAGAATTCCTTTAATGTTTTAGAAAATAATAATGTTAATTTAAACGCTGTATCCCCTACTTCGAAACTTATTTTATTTGGGGGGCTGGATGTCTAACTTTCCAGCCCCAATAACAACACCAACTAATAGAAATTCATGGTTTTATAACTCATTCTATCCTTTATTTTATTATAGTCATCTTGCGTGTAACGGTATACCCTTTGCTCTCGAGTTTATAAAAATACACGCCGCTCGAAAGGGTATTAGCGTTAAACT
>JBEKSX010000085.1:0-13026 GCA_049516635.1 Ignavibacteria bacterium
CTTCCAAAGATAGACCGGCAATAATACATGACGACCTTCAGATATATAAAAAATAATCTCACGTATTTTGGTTTTATCTGATTTATACTATTTCTTTATAGCGTTTACATTAAATTGTATCGGTTAATATCATATCCGGTTGACTTGATTAAAGTATTAATTAATAATATTTTTTATATTATATTAAATAAATAATAAATAACTAAACATAAGGAGGAACACAAAATGTTTGGAATCGGAAAAAACAAAGATGCTGAAAAAGACCCGAAAAAGGCATTAGAGAATGCTGAAAAAAAACTTAACACTGGTGTGAGTGGCTTTATGACAAAGACCTTTATGGGAAAAGATTTTACAGATAAAATGAACCAGAGCATCGATATGGCTAAGGGTGCTATAGGTAACCAGGACCTGGCAACAACGGGCTTGGATGCAACCGCTGAAGTGATGAGTATTGAGGATACCGGGATGCTGATAAATTATAATCCGGTTGTAAAAATGAAATTAAAAGTTGAACCGAGATTCGGTGTGGGTTTTGAGACAACAGCACAGACCGCGGTCTCTAAGATAGCTATCCCGAGGGTAGGGGATAAGATCAATATTAAATACAATCCAGCAGATAACACTCAGATTTTGGTTGTATAAAAACAATCTTTTTATCTCATCGGCAGGGCGGGTTTCATTTCCCGCCTTTGTTGTTTAATCTTCAGCTTATATACATATTACGAGGCTTAGAACGGGTACTACGGAATTTCTTTTACAGACCGTGATGGTGATAGGACCCGCATTCACATCTGGCTCATTAGCTCAGCAATATGGTTCGCCGCAATGATCTTTTTTTTGTTTGTGATTAGATATTATGAAAAGAAATATATTAATGTTATAAGATGAGACCTAACAAATCCCTCGGATTATTATGAAAATCAAAAATTGAAAATTTACCCTTTTTGGGTGATTGTGATAACATATATACTTGTGTATTTTGACATAAAATTATTTTACTTATGACCATCAGATACAGAATCCACGAGTTAATTCAGAAAAGGAATATTACAAAAGTCCAATTAGCCCGCGAAGCCGGAATAGACCGGGAAGCTTTAGAAAATGTTTTATATTCAAACATTCCTTTTAAAGGAGCGGTGATACTCGGAAAGCTTGCGAAGTACTTCCACGTGTCTGTCCACTGGCTGATCACAGGTGAGAGTGAAGACAATGAAACCCAGAGAAGGTTAAAAGGTCTGTTAGATGAGAATAATAACCTCCGAAAAGAAGTCAAAAAGCTCAAAGAATTCATTGCAAAGCTTGCCCCCCTCAAGTATGACGAGTACCTCGGCATTTAATTTTCCTTTATTGGCAGGTATTTTTAATAGTTCTTAGCTATTTTTTCACCCTATTTACCTAATATACCTTTATTCAAAATTTATAATAAAACTAGAAAAAAGTATAAATTAACCCCAGCTGCAGTCCTTCTTTAATTTGTGTCCTCAACGATAATGACTGCATATACAGGACAAGTACATTGAGGTTTACATTGATAAAATTATTTACCTGAGCGGATATTGTATTATCCCATCTGACATCCCAAACATCAAGTTTTTTGAACTCACTAAATAAATCAAGGCGGCTTGAGAAAAGCAAGTTTTTTGCTACAATAAATTTTGCTTCACTTACAGATTCAATTCCTGTTTCTATTTTAAATTTCTCAACTTTGTTATGAGTACTGGTATCGTCCGTATATTGCGTGAATTTACTGGTAAAAGTTTCCCTGACAGCAAATCCGATTCTGGTTGTAAAGCCTTTGAGTTTACTGTATCTTAATCCGGTGCCCTGCGTAACGTATCCCGGATCAAAAAACGTAGCAACTTGCACAGGCGGAGTCTGAGAATAATCATAGCCATTTGCCAATACAGTTCTTACGTTATTGCTTGCATATGGATCGGCAAACCATCCTGCTCTATAGATAAAAATATCTTCTAAAAAAAACTCGTTATCGGTGATTCTGAATGGGGTGGATCCGGCTTTGCTCTCGCCTAATGTGATCTTTAATTCGTTCAATAACGACCATTTTTTTTTGAAGTAGCCCAAAGAAAAGTTTGTAAAAAGCGAAGCCGACATGGAGTTCTCTCCCCCGCCAGCCCAGTCTTTAAATGCAACCTGGTTGATATTTAGTCCTATCACCCCTCCGGGTATCCATTTATTGTATACGTTAATAGTATCACTCTTTATATGTACCGTATCAATCTGTGAAATAACCGGCAGGTTAATTACAAAAATTAAAATGAAAATAATGGACTTCATAAAATACTCCTTCCATTTATTTAATATTTAAAAATATTCCCGACTGGCGATTAAATAAAATTGATATTTGAGACTAAACCGTTATTTTTTCTTAAACTTCTTAAATTTATTTATATTTGTTAGATATTTATAAACTGAGATACTGATTCATTCTTTTTGTGCCAAAAGGATACACCTTCTTGAATACATTTTATACGGTGAGAAATTGTAATCTCCGTATGCTTCTTTGAATTCAAGCCCGGCGCATTTCATCATCGATATAATTTCCGCTGCAGTATACATTCTCACCTTTAGAACGAATTTCTTTCTTGTTCCGTCACTGTGGACGTATGTTCGTATATCGTCATGACCTCCTTTTATCGGGTCGTATTTATGCTCTATAAGCTCTATTGTTGCATCCGGTAGAACCATCCAGTCTCTTTCGATATAATTCCCTATTATCCTGTCACGGTTAGCAACGTCGATAAGCAATTTTCCACGAGGCTTTAATGCTTTTGCTATCTGCTTTATTACTTTTTCATCCTCATCATCATTTTCAAGGTATCCGAAAGCTGTGAAAAGATTCACAACCGCATCGAACTCGTGCTTGAACGGAATTTTCCTCATATCGCTTCTTATCCATCTTACGTCTACTCCCGATTCTTTTGAAGAATCTTCAGCTAACTTGAGGAAATATTTGTTCAAGTCCTGTCCTGTTACTTTATATCCTCTTAAGGCAAGTTCCACGGAATGCCTCCCATGCCCGCAGCCCAGGTCGAGGATCTTTGCCTTTTTCTTCAGCTTCAGCACTTTTTCTGCGAAATCTATCTCTGATTTTGTTCTTTCGGGAGGAAGTTCCTTGCCGTATTCCTTCATGTAATTTTTACCGAAAAAACCGTATTCCTCGGAATACCATTTGACCTGTTTTATGGTTCTATCTTTCATATCTTAAAATATAAACAGAACATTATTGAATTTTAATGTGTTAAATTTAGTTAAAAATCCTTTTATTAAACTTTAATAAATTAAAACAATGTCATTAAACCAATTGTTAATCGCCGAATTCGAACAGGAATCTAAATCGACGAAAAAAATTCTTGAACGCGTTCCGTTTGATAATCCCGGCTGGAAACCCCACGAAAAATCGATGCCGCTTGGCCGTTTGGCAACGCACATAGCTGATTTGCCAAAGATAATCTTTGCAGCAGTTAATTTGGATGAAATGGATTTTGTCAAATCAGACTATGTACCAAGAGTTGCGTCCTCATCCTCCGAACTGATCAGTATTTTCGAAGAAAATTATGTAAAAGGAATGAACGCTTTAAAGAACGCTGACGATGATAACCTCATGAAGAACTTCACTTTACGAAGAGGTGAAAGAATTATCTTTACTCAGACAAAGATCAGAGCAATACGGTCATACCTTAATCATATTTATCATCACCGGGCTCAGCTGGGAGTTTATCTGCGTCTGCTGAACGTTCCGCTTCCTTCTACGTACGGACCAACTGCAGATGAACCGATGTAAATCTGTCGAACCCGTATTAATATGTATTGTTGTTGGTGACAACCCCCGCTTTAATGCGGGCAGGCTACCATAAGTTAGGGCAAGCTACCAACAACTGGGAAAAATTGCTATGATTTATTCTGTGAGCTGCGTCTGCCATTACTTAAACCTAACGGTCCCGCTCGATTAATAACTGAATCAAGACTGCGGTTCAGTTTCTGAGCGATTTCTCTTGTTGGAATCTTCTTGTAATTCTGTCTCATGAAATTATCATCTGTTTCAGTCCAGGGATGTGGTGTTGCTCTTAATTTTAAACCCATTCTTCTTGCTTTTTGAAAAACTGCCGGTAAGGTCATGCCCAGGTATTTGGCTATTTCTTTATAAGATTTTTTCCTATAGTTTTTACGAATGTAGAGGGTTTCTTCCTTTGTCCAGAAACGCCAAACCTGCGGCCTTCTTAGACCCATCTTCCATGCTTTATAGTGAGTGCTTGGACGGGTTTTGTTCAGTTTCGCAGCTACTTCGTTAATCGAAAACCCTTTGTCAGTCCATAATTTTCGAAGCAAATTCAAATCTTCCTCTGACCACCTTTTAGGCCTGGGTGTGTATATTTTTAGCTGATAGACCTTGTTAATAACAGATGCCCGGCTGCGTTTAAGTGTTCTGGCAATGGACTCCACTGACTTGTCAGGGTATTTTCTACGAAGATAAATGATCTCAAATTCTTTCCATCGCAGTATCAAACCAGATCTGAGCCCTAATGCTTTAGCTTTAGCTATAACCGAATTAAAAGGATGGTTTGTTCGTTTAGCAACATACTTAGATCCTCTCGTAGAATAATTCTTTTTAAGAATTCTTATTTCACTTTTTGTCCATCTGTGTAACATTGGCTGTTTTTGATTGGTATTTGGAATTCTTTAAAATGATCTTTTTCTTGATTAATTTCAATGAACTCTCCTTTGCGTTCCCAACGGTCCACCGTAGCGAATCGATCCCGTATTAAGATGTTTTGTTGTTGGTGACAACCCACCATAGGTTAGGGCAAGCTACCAACAACGGGGAAAATCAATATTTATTTTCAGAACTTTTGTTAATTGAACAATTTGATCCAAATATGTTTTATCTTTAGTATTCATAATATGATCTTACCCCCGGAAAGTTACCAGAATGTTTCTTTGCGCTCCCAACGGGATTCGAACCCGTATTACCACCTTGAAAGGGTGGTGACCTAACCCTTAGTCGATGGGAGCAGTAGAAAATTCAAAATTTAAAATTAAAAATTCAAAATAAAATTTAAAAATTTAAAGTTGAAAAGTTGAGGAGATTCTTCGGTCGCTTCGCTTCCTCAGAATGACAAACAGATTTAACTTTGACTTTTCAACTTTGTTATGCTGTTCATTATCTTCTCATATGTGATATCCATGAATTCCGATACAACTTTCACTTCATTTATTATAGGCATGAAGTTCGTATCGCCGTTCCACCGGGGAACGATGTGAAAATGAACGTGGTCTTCTATTCCTGCACCCGAAACCCTGCCGATATTCACGCCGATATTGTAACCGTGCGGATAAATACAATCCTTCAGGACTTCACAGCTGAGATTAAGCATCTTCATGCAGTCGAGATATGTATCATCATCAAGTTCGTTCAATTCGGAGGAATGTTTATAAGGGACTATCATCAGGTGACCGCTGTTATACGGGTACAGGTTCATCACTATGAAACAGTGACTGCTCCTGTGTATCATATAATTTTCCCTGTCCTTTTTTGCATCATTCATTCTGCAGAACAGGCATCCCTCTTCCTTATCTCCTCCCGGCTTGAACGAATCAATATACTTAGAACGCCACGGTGACCACAATTTATCCATTGCGTTATGAAGCTGCCTCTTCTTTTTCTTTCTGAGCTTCGGCTATTATCTTTGATTCCACTTCTTTCGGGACCTCATCATAATGTGAAAATTTTCTTCTATATATTCCGCGCCCCTGTGTAATCGAGCGGAGCTTGGTTGCATAGTTGTGCAGGTCAGCCAGTGGAACGGTTGCCTTTATTACCTGCAGTTTTCCGCTGTGATCCATCCCTGAAATTTTTCCGCGTCTCGAAGAAATATCGCCCATCACTTCGCCCATATACTCTTCCGGTACAGTTACCTCTATCTCATAAATCGGTTCCAGCAGTATGGGTTTTGCTTCGAGGAAACCTTTTTTGAACGCTTGCATAGCCGCAATCTTGAACGCTATATCAGAAGAATCTACATCGTGGTAAGAACCATAATGCAGTGTTACCCTTACATCCACGACCGGACAATATGCGAGCGGACCTTTTATCATAGCTTCTCTTATACCTTTTTCAACGGACGGAATATACTTACCCGGGATGACACCACCAACTATTTCATCAACAAATTCAAATCCCACCCCTCTTTTGAGCGGCTCGAGACGGAGGAAAACGTGCCCGTACTGTCCGTGACCGCCTGATTGTTTTTTGTGCTTATACTCGACGCTGTCCACTTTACCCTTGATAGTTTCACGGTAAGGTATCTTCGGCTCGATAACATTTACCTCGACGCCGTATTTTTCCTTTAACCGGTTAATGATCACATTCAAATGAAGCTCACCCTGCCCGCTCACTATTGTCTGCCCCAGCTCCGGGTCATATGTGAATATGAAGGTCGGGTCTTCTTCGTGCAGGTGGTTAAGACCTGCCGCAATTTTATCTTCATCCCCTTTTGCTTTCGGGGTAACTGCGCTGGATATCAGCGGCTCCGGATATACTATTTCATTAACGATGATGCCGCCGTTCTTACCGGAAAGGGTATTGTTAACGTGCGTGTCTTTCAGCTTCACGACCGCACCTATATCCCCGGTAATGATCGAATCGAGTTCCTTCCTGTTCTTGCCGTTCATCTGGTAGACCTGCGTCATTCTTTCCGTCTTGTTCCTGTTAAGGTTCTGCAGGTCCATTCCCGCTTTCACCTCACCCGATATAACCCTGAAAAATGATAGTTCTCCTACATGCGGTTCGGAAACGGTCTTGAATATGAACAGGAGCGGTTCTCCTCCGGGGTTCGATTTTATTTCAATGGATTCATCCGTGTTTTGTTTCCTGCCTGTGAACAGAGATGTTTCAATCGGGTTCGGGCAATACCGGGTTATAAAATCAAGCAGTGTGGCAGTTCCTATACTATGCAGTGCTGCCGAGCAGAGGATAGGGAATATATTTTTATGGAGGATAGCTTTGCTCAGACCCGACAGCAATTCTTCCTCGGTCAGGTTTCCGCCCTCGTCGAAGAATTTATTCATCAATTCCTCGTCCTCTTCAGCAACCGTTTCTATCAATTCCTGGCGTAATTTCTGCGCTTTTTCCTTCAGCTCATCGGGAATTTCTTCCTCCTTGAACTCGCTCTTAGTATCTCTTTTGAACTTCAGCAGCTTCATTTTGAGTACATCTATGATGCTGTCAAAAATTAAACCTTCGTTCACGGGAAACTGAACAACTGCGGATTTATTGCCGTAATATTCTTTGATCTGGCTCACAGTGTTATCGAATTTGGAATTTTCATAATCGAGCTTGTTCACAATAAAAAGCATGGGTACACCATATTCTTTGGCATACTCGGTCACTATCTCAGTTCCTACCTCAACTCCTTCAGAAGCATTGATCATGATCAAAGCGGTATCCATCACTTTCATGGCTGATTTAACCGAACCTGTGAAATCCGTGTATCCCGGTGTATCGATGATGTTCAGCTTGTATTCTTTCCAGTTAGTACAGAGTATTGTAGAATTAATGGATATCTGCCTGGTTATCTCGTCTTTATTATAGTCTGAAATTGTTGTTCCTTCTTCTATCCTTCCCAAACGGGTAGTTGCGCCCGTACTGTAAAGGATAGATTCTGAAAGAATCGTTTTGCCTGAACCTCCGTGTCCCGCGATTACTATATTTCTTATTTTGCCTGGATTAATATTACTCAATAAAATGTCCCCTTATTTTATAAATAAAATTAAGATAATAAAATTTCGATATTTAAGTTATGATCAGAGATCTTCTTCAGAAGGCTCAATTACGGGTGAATGAGTTCTTAGTCGATTTTTATGCGGAAGACTGCTTTTAAATTGTGAAAAAGAAGAAGAAAAAGCTCTGAACCCTTTAACAATTGCAGAGATAAGATTTAGTGTATTAAACACATGTCCTTCTATTTCTTTCTGTGTTCTCTGTTCAAATTGGATCATCGAATCGGTTGTTGCTTTCACGGAATCGACAATAGTATCAACTTTCCCGACCCCGGCTTTAAGCTCCGTGGAAATATCTTTCACATTGTTTGTAATGAACAGAGCGTTATCGAGTACAGGGTCAACTTTTTTGATCAGTACGTCAGTATTGGCTTCGATATTGGCAATTGACCTTGTAATCCTTTTAAGAGAAATAATAAGGTAAATGCATAAAATTATTAACACTGCAAAAAGAATTATCTCTGCAATTGTTACAATGGTATCCAGCGGCTGCATCTATTTTAAATGCCTCTTATTCTAATGTGCTTTTGTTTCTTTCGTCTTTGTATGCTTCTACGCCTGCCTTGATAGCATCTTTTATCTTTGAAGATTCTTCGGTGATCTTACCCTTGGTGCTTTCAACCGCTGAAGATGTCTTTTCCTTTGCAACCGAAAGGATCTTGTTGGCGTCTTCGAGAAGTGTTCCGGCTTTCTTCTTTGCTTCGGTTATCAATTCTTCCGAACGCTTTTTGCCTTCGTTGATCATGTCCTGTGCTTTGTGTTTTGCAATATCCATATATTCTTCAGCATCATCCATCAATTCATCTTTTTTGCTTTTGATATCCGCACGGAATTCTTTACCGCTTTTGGGAGCGAAGAGCAAAGCCAGTATCCCGCCGATAATACCTCCGGCCAGGAACCCTACGAAGAGCCCTTTTGCCATTCCTCTTTCTTCTGACATTTTCTAATGCCTCCTTTAAATTATAATTTTTAGAACAGTAAATTTAGCAAGAATAACAGGGAAATTCAAGATAAGATTAAATCGTAAAAAAACATGAACGTAGCTTAATCTTATGATTAATATTAACAAATTTATTCTAAATAATCCATGAATTGTGTAAAAAAATTTTCTATTTTTAGAATTTAGTTCATTTTGAATTTTAAATTTTAACCTTTGAATTTATACCCCCTCCCCCCACTACTTTAAGTAGTTTCAAGTAGTCAGGAAAGTAGGAATCGCCACTTTTTGGTAGTTTAAGTAGTGACTACTTAACAAAATAGCGAGGTGTCCCCGCTAAAGGCGGGTCAGCATAAGGCTGAAAATAATCAAGTGGGGAATTATTTTCATTTAATATCCTGTTATTATGATATTTGATAACTGAGGGGGTACCCGGTAACTTAAGTTACCCCCCTATCGAAAAAACATCAAATACATTCACGAAACGCCACTTTTTATAAATTTAAGTTAGGGTAACTTAAACAAAAAGCGAAGTGGTCAAATAGTAAAATAGTAATCTTATTTCAAAGAACTGCATTTACAAATATACCACAATAATCTGCATAATTCAAGGCAATAATTTATATACACTGTGAAAAGCAGTGATAAATAAAGTAAAAAAGGACGTTAAACAGAACGTCCTTAATTACATAATTAAGATTATCTTATTTTATCAGTACCATCTTTTTAGTCACAATATAATCGTTTGTTGTAAGACGGTAAAAATACACACCGCTCGGGTAATTTATTCCATTGAATTCTACTTCGTATGTGCCTGGCTTTAGGTTTTGGTTTACAAGGATGGCAATCTCACGGCCGAGGAGGTCGTAGATCATTAACCGTACATCCATCCCCCTAACCCCCTTCCCCGACTCTGTCGGGGCTAGCTCCGGGGGAATTGAGAATTTAATCTTAGTTGACGGGTTGAACGGGTTGGGATAATTTTGGAATAATGCATAACTCTGCGGGACGGATTCCGAGATCTTTTGAACGCCAATCAATTCCGATAAAGGTCTGCGCCATACACCATACTCATTTACTCCGGCAAAAACGTAATCGTTATTAACAGCAAGATTTGTGATATAAAGATTGTTTAATCCTTCGTTAGCTTGTACCCAGCTTGCACCATTATCGGAGCTTGCATATACTCCATCAGTATATGAACCCGCAAAAACATTATTCTCGCTTGCAGCCAATGACCATATAACCGCATTTGCCGGAATACCATTGTTAACCGGAAACCATTGTACACCGTTATTAGTGCTTGTATAAATGCCGTGCTGGTAAATCCCTGCAAAAATGTTCGAGGTATTATCAGCAAGACATTCAACAGACGAAACTCCCGGCAGACCGTTGCTTATAGATGACCAGCTCGCGCCGTTGTTCGTGCTTAAATATATTCCGGTACCCCATGTACCTACAAATATATTATTCCCGTTAGTTAAAATAGCATTAATATAGGAATTGTAAGGTAAGCCGTTAGTGAGAGATGCCCAGTTCACACCGTTATTCGTAGTTAAATACAAACCAGCGCCGTATGTTCCTGCAAATAAATTTGATCCGCTAACTGCCAAACAAGTAAGTCCCTCATGTCCTGAAAAATTACTGTTAAGATGAATCCAGTTCGAGCCGTTATTTGTACTCCAGTAAATTCCGTAAGGAGGAGCCCCTGCATACAAATTTATCCCGCTTATAGAAAAAGTTTTAACACCGGCATAACTTTGAATACCATTATTAGAAGAGAACCAGTAATTTCCGTTAGTTGTGCTTTTATAAACGCCGTAAGCTAAAGAACCTATAAAAATGTTTGTCCCGTTTAATGCCAAAGCTTGCAAATAAACTTGCCCTGAGAGTCCGTTATTGACCGGAATCCAGTTTGAGCCGTTATCTGTACTTGAGTAAACACCTAAATCAGTGCAAGCTAAAATAGTGATACCATTTATTGCAAAATAATGTACATAGGTATTCCCCGGAAGTCCGTTATCAGCAATGTTCCAGCTTGCGCCGTTATCTGTGCTTAAATAAACATCGTGATCTGTTCCAGCAAAAATGTTTGTTCCGTTTACAATTATAGAATATACAGATGAATTATCCGGAATACCATTATTATCAGGAAACCAGCTTGTACCATTATCTGTGCTTAAATACATTCCATGATTGTAAGTTCCGGCAAAAACATACGTTCCGCTTATAGCTAAAGATGTTGCACTAGTATTAATAGGGAAACCATTATTAACAGGTCTCCAGCTCATACCGTTATCTGTACTTATATAAATACCATTTCCTGATGCACTCGTAAAAATATTATTACCACTTATTGCAAAAGAGTAGATTCCATATGAACTACTTGGAATACCATTATTAACTGCAATCCAGTTTGAACCGTTGTTTGTGCTTAAATAAATTCCGTGATAATTGAAAGTACCTGCAAAAATATTTGTTCCATATACGGCTAATGAACTTATAGATACATTCACGGGAAGACCATTATTAACAGCATTCCAACTCATACCGTTGTTCGTACTCAAATACATACCATGATTGTAAGTTCCGGCAAAAACATTTGTTCCGTTAACCGCCAAAGCCCATATAAGAGTAGAATCCGGAAGACCATTATTAATATCTATCCAGTTTTTAGCGTTGTTCGTGCTTAAATACATTCCCCATCCAAAAGAACCAGCGAAAATATTTCCCCCGTTGGTTGCTAATCTGTTTATGATGAGTGGACTAATACCGTTTGATGTTTGTTCCCACTGTGAATTAATATGAAGTATAAAAGCGAAGAGAAATAGAAGAGTGAATAATTTGGTTTTCATTACCCCCCCCTTTGTGGTTTAATTATTCAGGTTTTTCCTGTATTAAATGTTAATTATTTACATAATTTATTAACTAAATAATATACTCAATTTATTATGAAAAAACAATTTTATATTGTATTATAAATCCACATAGAGCAGATAGTTACAACTTTAGAATTTAAAAGTATGAAAATATTGGATTTGTACAGAAATCAAACGAGAATATATATCTTTACTCGATATCGAAAAGCGAGCTGATGGATTTGTTCTCGTTCGTCCTTACGATAGCGCTGGCAAAAAGGTGTGATACATCCAGCACCTCTATCTTGTTAGAATGGACATGGAGAGGCACGGTATTGGATACAACAAGCTTGGTTATGCAGGAATTATCTATCCTTTCGATAGCCGCTCCCGAGAGAATGGGGTGGGTGGCGGCACCGTAAATATTTTTTGCTCCGGATTCTTTTAATGCTCTTACGGCTGCGGTAAATGTGTTGGCTGTATCAATAAGGTCATCAACTATCAGGACATTCTTTCCTTCCACGTGGCCTATTATGTTGAGTATTTCGGCAACGTTGGGTTTCGGACGCCGCTTATCGATAAGAATCAGGTCGGCGCCGAGCGCTTTTGAGTAAACCCGTGCGCGTTTTGTCCCTCCTACGTCGGGGGATGCTACGGCAAGGTTCTTGATCTGCAGGTGTTTGAAATATTTTATAAACAGCACAGAACCGTAAAGATGGTCTACCGGTATGTCGAAGAATCCCTGGAGCTGAGGGGTATGGAGATCCATCGTGATAATCCTGTCCGCTCCCGCTACGGTAATGAGATTTGCTACTAATTTTGACGTTATCGCCACGCGGGGCTGGTCTTTTCTATCCTGCCTTGCATAACCGAAGTAAGGAATGACAGCTGTTATTCTCCTGGCTGAAGCACGGACAGCGGCATCTATCATTATCAGAAGCTCCATGAGATTGTCCGATGGAGGAACGGTGGTCTGCACAATATAAACATCCTTGCCCCTGATATTGTCATTATACTTCGTCCATATTTCACCGTCACTGAAGTTGACTATCTTGCACTTACCCTGATGTATATGAAGATAAGAGCATATTTTTTTTCCTAGATATTCTGAGAGCCTGCCTGAAAAGATTTGAACTTCTGATCGTGCCATTTCTATTATTTAAATTGTTTTAAGCGGATATTCAAAATTATCAAATAAAGTTCGCATAATCAATAAATAACGAGATAACAATAACAAGACTTAGTCCCAATCGTCTAGATAAGACAGATTCAACGTTTCAATTTCTTTTGTAATCTATTTTAATGAAAAATATTATTAGATTTGATATCCGGTTTATACTGTAAATTAAAATCAAACGAACTATGAGCATCAGCAAAAAACAACTCCAGAAATTACTTGCTTTTTCCATCCAGATAGTAAAGAGTTCTTCTTCA
>JBEKSX010000086.1:0-12943 GCA_049516635.1 Ignavibacteria bacterium
CGGTGGTACACAAAAACCTTTTAAGGCTGTTCAGACAGGGGGACCTTCAGGCGGATGTCTGTCAAAAGAATGCCTGGATCTGCCCATTGACTATGAATCGCTCACAAGTGCTGGCTCTATTATGGGCTCAGGCGGTCTGATAGTAATGGATGAAGATAATTGTATGTATTTGAACCCTCATCATGTCCAATCAGAAAAAATTTTGCGTTGTATTCAGGAAATCTGATATTGAACTTATTGCCAAGCTCAATAAAAAGGTCGAGCCGCTTTCGCTGGGCTTCATAGATAAATTCACCGCCGCCGCCGACCGTGATGATAAGATTCTCTTTTTGTGTAACCACGCTTTGATGAAAGGCATCCACGTTGACACAATTATATATGACCTCACATTTGGATTCATCAACAACCTCTAACAAATATTCTTTTATTACATTCGAAACGGGAATTAGTTTGGAAGCATTTTTTACAGAATACCTGACACAGAATTTTCTGAATCTCGTTCTTAATGAATTCGTGGTCCCTAAGAGTATTTCGTGGGCATCATAGCCGCCGATATTGATGACCGATCTCTTATGAAGCAGTTTTGCAAAGAACACCGGCAGAAACGAATGGTAATCAGCGAACCAGATATAAATAATTTTGAACCTATAAATATTAAACAACAGGTAAAAAAATTGTTTCACGAGAGCCGTAAAGAACGTAAATCCTTTTGTGGTATTGATATTCCGGCAAGTGATTTTGAAATCATTTTTCAGGATAAGAAGATCATTCTCCACCGTCCTTGCGGTAAATAATTTATGCTTAATGAAAAGAAGGGAAGGTTTCATACATTAATTTCTTTTCGTGCTATACTTAAAACAGAATATGCAATTGAAGGAAGAGGAATCTCCAAATCTGTTTGAGCCTCCCATCTTTTAATAATTTTTTGTTCAAATAATGGTTTAAATATGTATGTCTTAAGAACTATATTTTTGATTACTCTGATGATAAATAATTTCAAATATTCATATTGTTCAGGTATAAATTGCCTTTCATGTATCCTTTTAATAACGATTGGATTAAAGGAGAACCGTTCCAGAATTATTTTCATGCTTTTAAAATTAAAAAGACAGATGTGTTCGTCAGGGATATAGCAATTCCAGAGCTTTTTATAAAATTTTGCTATCCAACTATTAGTATCCGGTGTTGCTACACATAAATAACCACCTGGCTTCAAGATTGAGTATATTTTTTCAAGAAAAAGACCTGGTTCCGGTAAATGTTCAATAGTTTGCCATATCGTAATAACATCATAGTAATTTTCTTTAAATTCGATTTCTAGAAAATTTCCGGTTATTACATCTACATCAAAATGCTTTTTTGCATAATCTCCAGCCCATTTTGAAATATCGGCACCCTGAACATAGTACCCTTTTTTTTTAGTAAGATATAAAAAATATCCTATTCCGCATCCGACATCTAGTAATTTTGCACCACTGGAATTATAATTTAACCTTTGAAAATTATTTTCAATTTCTTTTAAATATATATTAGATGTTGGGAAATAGATATATTCTGATTGAATATATCTATTATGATAGTGGTCACCATCATAAATATCTTGTGAAAGCTCAAAAACCGGTTGAGGATTCTGGTAGATTAAGTTGCAATTAGCACACTTAAAATATTCAGCTTTTTTTTTCTTAAATAAGAACCAGTTAAGTTCTAATTTATTCCCGCAAGATGGACAGGTATTAATAATTTTGAATTTTGGGTTTTCTGTCAATATGAATATATTTATATATAAATTTCTTTATTGTTTCTATTTCGATGTTTTCATAGAAATGCAGATAATATAGTATCAATGGATAAATAATTATTGCTATAATTCTTAATACTATTGAGATTATGATATTATCTAATTTCATTAAATAGAAGGGTAATACTAGTATAATACCAACAATTAAAGAAATAGATAATTTATAAATTTCCCATTTTATGAAATAATATTTCTTTGACCAAATGTATATTATCACGGAAGATAAAATATATGAAATAAAAGTTGATATAGCTGCTCCATACATTTGAAAGAATGGAATAAGTATTAAATTCAAAATGAAATTGATAATTGTAGATATTAGCAAAATCAATAATACTACATGTGTCTTTTTGTAATAATAGAAACTCATGAAACCGATTACCTGTATACCGTATATTGCAAGTGAAAATGATATTATCGGTACGATATCCATAGCTAACCAGTAATCAGGATTTCGTGCGAAAATTCTAATGAAATCAGGGGCAATCAAAGATAGTATTAAAGCCCCGGAAGTATATGCAAGAAAAGAATAAGTAACTGATTTTGTGAAAAACCTTTCAGCATTATCTTCTTTAGTTTTTTTCCAAAATATGGTAGGAAAAGCTAAGGCAAAAGGAGAAATAAGCAAAAATACAAGGACTCCTGCTATATTGTAACCAAGTCCGTATAATCCAACCTGGTTCGAATCTGTGATATATCCTAAGATAAAACGATCCTGAGAATTAAATAAATTAGAAACCAGGCTGGCAGCCATTAACGGTAAACAAAAAATTAATATTTGCTTAATAAGTGAAAGATCAAAATGAAAACTTATCGCTCTAAGTAATTTGGGTAATAAGATAATAAATATAGTAAAAGCAGCAATTACTTTTGCAATGAATACACCATTTAATTTTTGTGTGGTAGATGTAATAAAATATATCTGAAGTGATAACGAAATTAAGCTTTCAAGAATTACCAGAACTGAATATTTTACTGCTTTTTCTTCAATTCTTAATATGATTAACGGTACGCCAAGCAGAGTCTCGAACAGAGTTATTAATATACATGACCTGATGATGTCAGGAAAGGCATCAGTATTGAATAATATTTTAGATATTTGTGAAGAGAAAATAAATGATATAACAACAAGTATTAAATTAAGGATTATCAGTAATGAATATGCTGAAAAGATTAAAGATTTCTTTTTATGTATATCGTCTAATAATGAATACCATCTAAAAATTGCTGTCTCCAGAGCATACAGCATGATAGTTTGTAAAGCAGGCCAAAATATTTCGCCCCTTACTATTATTCCGTACTCTTTGGGTGTGAAATATAAGGAGTAGAGCGGAAATAATATAAAACCAATGAATTTAAATGAGATCCTGCTTAATCCGTATATAGCCGACTGTTTGATTGTATTTTTTATATCCTGAAGCAACTTTCAAAAATATTAACTTTTAGACATTAATGAAATGAATATAAGCAAAAAGGCAGGTTTTCACCTGCCTTTTATCATCATTATGCAGAATTTCATTTTACCAAGACCATTTTTTTACAGTCGGAAAATTCATTAGTTACTAATTTATAAATATATATTCCGCTAGCAAGAGTAGCTCCATTGAAAGTAAATGAATGGTTACCTGAACTTTGAAATTCATTGATCGATGTCTGAACAAGCCTGCCATCGATTGAATAAATTTTCAAGTTCACCATGGTTGATTTCAACAATGAATACTTTATCACGGTTACTGGATTGAATGGATTTGGATAATTTTGTCTTAATTCATATTTTACAGGAATTTCATTATTATTTTCGATTCCTACTGTGCATTCATCAATGATCAATGTTTGATTTACTGCAATATTTGTAAGTACCTGCTTATTACCTGATGGCCAGTTAATAATAATTGAGTCCGCAACTTTATTACTTCCTAATCCGAAGTGCTGCCAAAACATATCCTGAGATCCCATTCCCATACCACCACATACTTCTCTGATATATGTATTATTTCCTGCTTTTACTTTTATTCTAGCACCGATAGCATTGTAATTACTTTGAACTATAGGTGAAACACAACCCTTTAACCTTAATATAAGATAGTTTCCGGTGTTCCCAATATTTTTGTAGAAGAAATTTGTACTGTTAATATTATTGTTTGTTACAAATAAATCTAGCTTTCCGTCATTATTATAGTCTCCCCAGGCATCAGCTGAACTCATACCCCCTTCTTGAGCAGGTATTTCATTAGTAACCTTTACAAAATTTTGTCCATTGAGATTTCTATATAACCCATTAGAGGAACCTTGTTTGGCAAAGAATAAATCTAAATAGCCATCATTATCATAATCACCCCAGCTGCAACCGAAGCTGTATCCTGACTCTAAACTGGGTCCTCCTGCAAATAGAGTAAATGTCCCATCGCCATTATTATGATAAAGACGCATTGGTTGATTACAATTTGCAACAAAAAGGTCTAGGTAACCATCATTATCATAATCTCCCCATGCACAACCAGATCCATACATTCCATCGTTAACTTCAGGACCGTTAAGTATCCTAGTAAAGGTACCGTCATGGTTATTATGATATAGAAAATCGTTTTCACCCTGATAGTTGACAACAAACAAATCAGGCCACCCATCGTTATCATAATCACCCCATGAGCAGCCACGACTCCAACCCCCATCATTTACTATGCTTCCGGATGTGATCTTAGTGAATGTACCATTACCATTATTATGATATAAGAAATTGTTTTGATATGATTGATTTCCGACGAATAGATCCAACCAACCGTCCCTATCATAATCACACCATGCACAACATTCACTCCAGCCCCCATCATTCACAATTACACCATTTGTTACTTGTGTAAAAACCCCATTACCCTCATTATGAAATAGTAAATTATTATTATTAAATCCTACGCATACAAAAAGATCCAATCTTCCATCATTATCATAGTCGCCCCAGGCTACTCCAAAAGTTCTACTTGTTACAGTAGCTATAGGTGCAGTCATAACCCTCTCATATGAACCTGAAACCATTGCATGGAATAGTAAAAGAGGATAAGTGCAAGATTGACAAGCATCATTATAAGTGGATATTACTATATCTAATAATCCATCATTATCATAATCGCCAAAAGCACATCTATTACTTGCATTTGTGATAAGTAAAGGACCAATGTCTTCGATTTTCATAAAGTATGGTATTGTTGGCGGGCCACCACTGTTAGTTGTCTTCAGTATAATGCCTGAACTTCCTATTGCATAGCCATTATTTATATCAGACATGTGGAGAGCATACAAAGTCGCTGATGAAGTCGGTGTTGTCTGTTGATACCAGTTATCACCTGCATTTGTAGTTTTTAATATTTTCCCGGATGCTCCTGCTGACCACCCTGTATTCAGATTAATGAAGAAAATGTCATATAGATCTGAAGTAATCCCGGAAAATAATGATAACCAGTTTGTCCCTCCATTAATAGTTTTTAATATTATTCCTGAAGAACCAACTACATATCCAACCTGTGACGTAGTAAAAAATAATTTTTCCAGATTATAACTTATCAACTGCGTCTGCGGTATCCATGAAGTACATCCATCAGTTGTTTTCCAAAGTGTTCCGCTGTATCCGCATAACCAACCTGTATTCGCATCAACAAAGTAAACACCACGGATAGTATTGGAGGTTGGGGGAGTGAGCGCTACCCAGTTATTCCCTCCATCGGTTGATTTATCAAGTGTAGCAGGTGATCCGCCCACAGCATAACCTATCAAGGCTGTTGGAAATGAGATAGAATTTACCGTTCCCGTGCCACTGGTCTGAACACTCCAGTTGGTCCCTGAATTTGTAGTTTTTAGTACCTGCTTAGTAGTTCCGGCTGCGAAGCCGGTTTGCACAGAAGTGAACAAAATATCATAAAAGGTACTGGTTGTTCCTGTGCCGTTAATAATCCAGCTGCTTCCCCCATTTGATGTCTTATAAACGGTTCCGCTTGTAGAACCGGATAGATAACCTGTATTGACATCATTAAAATACACGCAATATAAACTATTACCTGTTGGTGACGTAATTTGTGTCCATTGTGACTGAAGATATATCGGAAGGCAAGCCAGAAGTAAAAAGACGTAAATTATCTTTTTCATGGCTATATTCATTTGGTTTTGAAATAGTTAAAATGTCGGTTAAACTTCCCCTGAATAACCTGTAGCAATATACAATTTCAAAACCCGTTTGTCAAGCTTTAAATTACTTCGCGTCGCTTGTTTGAGCTTTTTCTTCTTTTTTTCTGCTTTTTAAGTAAATTCCGCATATTGAAAAGACGAAAAATGCTATTAATATAATATTTGAACCTATGGCTATCTTTTTACCCGTGTAATAAGTTTCGGGCTCAAATTTCATTTCAATCTTATGCTTACCCCGGGGTATGAGGATACTCCTAAACAGATAGTCAGTCTTGTATATTTCTGCGGGCTGACCGTCTATCAGGGCTTTCCATCCCGCGGGATAATAGACCTCATTGATGAACAGCAGGTTATTGCCCGAAGCCTCTGCTTCAAATGTAATATCATGAATACCGAACTTCGTTATTTGCACTTTCGCAGTGGAATCCGGAATATCTATCTTTATCCCCGGGTCTTTTTCAAAGAATACCATTTTGTTTAGGTCGAAATTACCCTGCTTGATATTGTTGAGTATTTCCAGTCCCCCTGCTATCCTGTAAGCTGAAGCGAAGTGAGCTTTCGGCAGAACGTCTTTGTTCAAATATACATATTTACTGCCCTGATATACCTTAGTGAGTGTGGTATCTTCATTAGGCTTATTTGAGAAGATATATTTTACTCCAGCGAGTTTCCAGACGAAGGGATTTGTGAGCCCTGCAACGTCATCCATATCCTGGAATATCCTTAATTTTGCACCCTGGTAACCGTAGAGGTTTTCAAGCCGCCAGTAAGCAAGAGTATTTTCCCGGATTGGTGAATTATTGGAAAGGTCAAGAACTCTGAACTCATATAAATTTTTCTCGTTCTTCATCACCCAATCCACATAATCGGGTGTTTTGAATGTACCTTCATTCTCCGATTTTGTATTCCACTCCAAAGTTTTATAATCTATCCGCCAGAGATCGAACATGAGAAGTATTATTAAAGCGGGAAGGAAAATCTTATATTTCATATCACCCCTGACGAAGAAATAACAAAAACCGTATCCGAGAAGTAGTATAAAACCTATGAGCATCATATCCGATTTTGCATTATCATACGCAATCGTGGATATCTGTGAAATTATCTGCTGAACCTGTGATGCATTATATCCGGCAGCCTGCAGCTTCTGAACGTAATCACTTGAAGAAACGATAGATGCATAGTATCCCTGGAAACCGATCAGAGAAATTAACAGTGGCAGGGCAAGCAACGGGAATATATATTTCCCTGCCGAAGTGAATCGTGCGGAAGCTGCTTTATCTTTTGAGATATCTATAACAGTTTTGATACCTAATCCGGCGAGCAGAACGAAGGATACGTTGATCAAAATGTGTATCATAACCGGTGCACGGAAGCTGGAAAAATAGGGAAGATGGTAAAAAAGGATATCATATAGTACAGGCAGGGTCCTCCCGAATGACAGTATGAGGGAGATAATAGAAATAATGGTAAGCGCCTGTACAAGAACGTTTTTCCTGAAATGGTAGTATATTCCTATGAAAGCTAAAAGTATTGTTAATATACCGAAGTACATGGGAGAAGTAGTAAAAGGCATTTGTCCCCAGTATGTATTTGCTCTCTGCCCCTGATATTCGATATCTCCAAAACCTACCCATGACGGAATAAAGAGAGTCATAACCTCGGTAGGTGAAAAAGACCAGTTTGTTGCATACTCGTAATCTTTTTCCTCTAATTCAGTACCCTGGTTAGATGCTGTCTGGCTTGTAATAGGGGCAACCCCGCGAATGGAATACTTGCTGTACTCCTTAGTGGACATATAAGAATCGGCGTCCATCAATGCGGATAATCCCGCTGCTAAAACAAAGATAGCAATGGTTTTCAGTATGACGGACAGTTCAACCTTTTTTACGATGTTGTAAATTAGCCTGTACAACAGATAGAAACCAAATGCCATGTAAAAATAGAACAGCATCTGAATGTGGTTCGAGCTCATCTGGACATGCAGAAAGAAAACAAGTGCGGAGAAATAGAGCATTAACTTGAAGAACCTCGCAGAGCCCTTTTCCTGCGGCTGGGAAAAATAATCATAGATCTTTTCAATAAAGAGAAAGACAACGGGGAACATCATGACAGCTATCATTTTACTGTTATGCCCAACGATTATCATCTGTATTATAGGAGTAATAAAAACCGCAGCAAGAGCACAGTAAAGTGCGATCAGTTTGTTTTTGAATTGATAATCGGCAAGGAAATAAAATGCAAACCCGAAGATAATGTAAAACAGCACCACAGCCCATACCTGGTTATTGTTATCCAAGGCATAAAGCAAATCTCGGATTATCACCCATACCGCCTGTGAATAATCATACATTCTTTCAAGATGCGGTACAAGCGCGGCAAAGCTGGGCATTCCGCAGAAGATATATGGTATCCACAGCGGGAAAACACCGTCTTTTTTAGCATCCTGCAAATATGTATTGAAACTGTTCGATGCAATATTATCCGGGGAGGAAAAATTTTTGGTGCCGAATATTCCCGCTCCAAAGAAGATCAATATGGATATCAGTATTAATGCCAGGTATGCAGGGGTTTGGTACTTCTCAGGTATCAGTGTGACCTTGTAATCCTGACCGGTATCTTTTTTAGGGTGTAATGTTTTTGACCCCGAAGGATGTGTTTCTTTTTTCGGAATGCTCTTTGTCTTTGCCATTTTTTACTTTTTGTTTTCTAAAATATGATTGAAGACTTCTGCAAGTTTTTTAGTAAGTAATTTTCTATCGTATTGCTTCACGGCATCAGAATTTAGTGAAGATGTGTTAATATTTTCAAAAAAACTATTATAATATTTCAGGAATATTTCCGATAATTTTTTTGTGTCATTATTGTGGATGATATCACCCGATGATGTTTCTCTAATGAGCTCCGCTGCTTCCCCTTCAGGTGCAATGGCTATTATGGGCTTATGCGAGAGTTGGCTTGCTCCCAGATATTCGAATACCTTTCCGGAGAGTATCATTTTCGAGTATTTATCTTCGTCGATAAGCAGAAGCATAGCATCAGCCCGGAGCAGATAGCTGATGCTTTGTGAATGTGTCACGTAGGGGATCAGCTCAATAGAATTATTAATGGGAGAGCGGCTGATATAATCCAGAATTTCCGCACCGCATCTACCTACAAAAATAAATTTTAGCTTTTCCTGGTTCACCTTGCCTGAGCTGACAAGACCGCTTACAGTATCGAGAAGGAAATACGGATTTCTTTTACCGTACATTGAGCCTGTGTATACGACCGTAAATTTTTCATTTTTATCCTTGTTTGCTTTTAGTTCCGCAAAGTCATCAGGGTCAAACCCGTTCCTGATAAGGTAATATTCTTTGAGCACAGATATATCCGGATACTTTGTATCAAAATCATCCTTTATACCTTTAGCAACAATGCTGAGGGCATCCGACATTTGCAAAGTGTTCCTTTCATACCATCTGTCGATCGAAGAAGGAATTAGCCATCTGTCGGGAGAGGTCATGTAGCCCGTCCATGCATCGCGGAAATCCGATACCCAGGGGATGTTTTTATTCTGATGTTTCAGAGCATATTTTTTCAGTTTCATTGCAATTAGCGCGCAAGTGTAAGGAGGAGACGAAGAAAATATTACATCCGGTTGTTCGGAATTTAGAATACGTTTTCCTTCCTCAAATGCGTACTTCAGCCAACCCCGCCTGGCATCGGGGATAAAAACCGTGGCGCGTATGAATTCAGCAAATTTTTCGCTCAAACTTGTTTTCCGGCCTTTATTTATATTATCTACATCGATAGCTGTCTTTTCATTTCTTCCTGTTAGGCTGCGGTAAAATTTGTACGGTTCGAATATACGGGTACGGAATACCTTTATGTCAGGGGGTATTTCATTGAGTAGTGATTCATCACGAGCCGGAAATTCCGCGTCTTTGACAGTGAGGACTACGGGCTGCCACCCGAACTCCGGCAGGTATTTGACAAACTTCAGAACCCTTTGTACACCGGGTCCGCCTGAAGGAGGAAAGTAATATGATATGATTAAAACTTTTTTCAAATTTTCTTCGCCACTACCAATATGCCTGTTCCGGTTTCTTTGTTCTTCGTGTTAATATCAAGAAGCATGAAGAGCCATGCCCACCATATAGTGAATAAATAATAGAACGGCAGCAATATGAGCAACAGCTTCGACTTGTTCAGTATAAGCATAGGATATTTCAGCGCCAGCCTCCAGTAACGGCTGCCCCATTTTCCATATGTGTATTCGAAGCTATCGATCTTAAAACCGGCTGATTCAAGCTTACTGCAAATTTCTTCTTTTGAATAACCGCTGCGGACATGCTCCCCGATAAAGCTGTCTTCGCTGTCAGAATGGACATCTGACCCGCCGATATTTGAAGGTGTATTTATAAGAACCATTCCGTCTGTTTTTAGTGCATTGTAAAACCGTTTGAAAACACCGGTATCATCTTCGATGTGTTCCATCACGTCCACAGATAGAATAAAATTATATTTGTTACTCTCATCTATTGCTGTAAGATCGATGACATCGAAAGTGCAGTTCTTTATACCAGATCTACTAAAAAAATATTTGCAGTCCTCTATCTGGTCTTCTTTTACATCAACAGATCGAATATTTGCCTTCGGGAATAATTTTGCAATAAAATATGAGTACTGGCCGAATCCGCTCCCGGCATCTAAAATAAATTCCGGAGGGTTAGTAATATAAATTTGCCTTATCTTTCGTTTCACGTACCATTCCCTGAGGAACATCAATCCGAGCGTTTTGTAGAACAGCCTCCTGAAAAAGGTATTTCTGCTGATAAATTTGCCCAGGATATTTTTTATCGGGTCGTATTCCAATGAAAAATAATAGATTAATGAAAGCACAAAATATTTATTTTATGATATACTTACAATGAAATAGCGAGATGGTGGAATCGAAGTAATTAAACTTTAATTTAAACAGAGTGTTAGAAATGTTAGCTTTTTATCGGTTTAAAAAATTAGTATTTTTGTGTTCAACTTGAATATAAATGAATAAAAAAACAGTTAAAAATGACATCATGGACAGCATCGTTTCCCTGTCAAAACGCAGAGGTTTCGTGTTCCAATCTTCGGAAATATACGGCGGGTTGAACGGATGCTGGGATTACGGTCCTTTAGGGGTGGAACTGCTCAATAATGTTAAACTGCAATGGTGGAAAGAAATGACTTACCGGGAAGATGTGGAGGGCATAGATGCCTCGATTCTGATGCATCCGCGGGTGTGGGAGGCTTCGGGACATGTGGCAAATTTCACTGACCCGATGGTAGATTGCAAAGAATGCAAAGCACGTTTCCGCGCAGACCAATTAGAAGATGCAGATTGCGGGAATAAAGCATATAAAGGCAGGAAGGCAATAAAATGCTTCGAGGAGGGTAAATTTACCGAAGCACGCCAGTTCAACCTTATGTTCAAAACACATATTGGGGCTATTGAGGATGACAGTTCATTAATATACCTGCGTCCCGAAACGGCACAGGGAATATATGTTAATTTTGTCAATGTAAAAGATTCAACCCGTCATAAGCTTCCTTTCGGCATAGCTCAGATCGGTAAAGCATTCAGGAATGAAATAAATACAAAAAATTTCCTTTTCCGTACAAGGGAATTTGAGCAAATGGAAATGCAGTATTTCATAAGACCTGAAGAGGATAATAAATGGTTCGATTACTGGAAAGAACGAAGGATGAACTGGTATACCGGTCTCGGGATGAAGCAGGGTAAGCTTCATTTCACACCCCATCCGAAAGATAAGCTTGCGCACTATGCGATAGCTGCTGAAGATGTTGAGTATGAATTTCCATTCGGCTGGGGAGAGCTTGAGGGTATCCATAACCGGGGAGATTACGATCTTACACAGCATTCGGAATTTTCAGGAAAGAAGCTCGAATATTTCGATGAAAATACAAAGGAAAAATTTATACCATACGTAATAGAAACATCAGCCGGAGCTTCCAGAAGCTTCATGGCATTTCTGGTCGATGCATACGATGAGGATGAAGCACCGACAGCCGACGGTAAGGTAGAACGAAGAACGGTTCTGAGATTACATCCGAAATTAGCACCTCTCAAATGCGCTGTATTTCCTCTTGTCAATAAGGACGGGCTGCAGGAGGTAGCACATAATATTACATCGGATCTGCAATCGTCATTCAAAGTTTTTTATGATGAATCGGGTGCTGTGGGCAGGAGATACAGGAGGCAGGACGAATGCGGGACTCCGTATTGCGTTACGGTTGATTATGATACGTTAAAGGATAACACGGTAACTATTCGTGACCGTGATTCAATGAAACAGGAAAGAATAGGAATAGATAGGATAAAGGAATATGTTATTAACAGAATAGTTTGACGTAGAGACGCCCCGCTGGGGCGTCTCAAATAGCGAGACGGCTACCGAGTCGTCTTTACGTGGTATAATAAATGAGTTTGTATAAAAATAAATACAGAATAGAATCTTCAAGATTGAAATCATGGGATTATTCCAGTGAAGGAGCTTACTTTATTACTATATGTACTAAGGGTATGTTAAATTACTTTGGGAAGATAGTTGAAGAAAAGGTGATATTATCAGCTATTGGCATTATTGTAAATGAAGAATGGTT
This sequence comes from Ignavibacteria bacterium, assembly GCA_049516635.1. GTDB lineage: Bacteria > Bacteroidota > Ignavibacteria > Tepidaquicellales > OLB5 > JBEKSX01. The sequence continues at coordinate 12,620 of JBEKSX010000086.1, forward strand.
AATGACAGGACTGATAAGAAAGAATGTTATGCTAGATAAATATGTTATTATGCCAAATCATGTGCATGGGATAATTTTTTTATTGAATAAGCCTGATAGTGTAGAGACGCCCCGCCGGGGCGTCTCAAACAGCGAGACGACTCACCGAGTCGTCTCTACAACTTTAAAAAAAAATTCCATTAGCTCGATATTAGGTCAATATAAGTCCAATTGTTCTAAACGGATCAAAGAATGTGGAATAAAGAATTTTCGGTGGCAGCCTCGCTTTCATGATCATATTATTAGAAATCCTAAAGAACTATATAATATCAGAAAATATATTAT
>JBEKSX010000087.1:0-12522 GCA_049516635.1 Ignavibacteria bacterium
CTGCCTGCATCTTTTACCCTTAATGTTCTTGCAAACAATCCGAATGACGGGACAGGAGGCACCAAACAAACATCAGCGGTATTAAAATCGTTATCGTGGAGGTTGTTCCTAGATAATAAAGAAACAATTAATGGAAATATCCCTAATTCCATTGAGATCCCGGGTGTAGGGCAATCAACTACCATTCCTATTGTTATGTCACTTGACCTTGTGAAATTTTTTAAGGATCAGGGTTATGAGAGTGTGATTAATCTGGCTCTTGCGCTTGGAGGAGTATCGGGTTCAAGTGCACGGGTAACGCTAAAAGCCACACCGACAGTTGATACTTTTCTTGGTCCGATAACGTATCCGGGCGAGATATCCATTATAGATAGAGAGTTCAGAAGCGAATGATATAGGGCATCGGTCGAATATTCTCGATCGGCAATCATTATAAAAAAAGTTTTATTCTTTCAGCCGATTAATATTTTTTGATTATCCTTTCCCTCAACAACTGTAATATAAGCAGTAATCCTGAACTGATCAGGCTCACCAGTAGTACTATACCCCAATAGTCAGGTTTCAAGTAATATACCTCGTAAAATTCCTTCAGCAATCTGAAAAGCGGATATTTAAATTGTGTAACAGCAAGCACAATGAAAAATCCCAGAATTATTATGGCAAACCATAAATAAGTATTGAAATTCTTTTCTCCTTTATGCAGTGCGACCGCGAGATAATTTGATATGCTAATTATTATCATTATAGACATCATCACCATCTGAAGATCGGTGTGGCTGATTTCAAAATATTTTTTAGTAAAGTACTCTCCGGTGTATGCAGCACATGCAATAATTAATGCAGATAGCAGTACGAACGAAATAAGGTCTTTCATAAAGTTAACCGATTTACTGACATTAGCATTTTTAAATGCTATGATAAGTGCAGGCAAACCGACCGAAAAGATGTTTATTAAAGCTACTCTTCTCGGAGTCAAAGGAAATTGAAACATGAAGAAAAGTGACATCAGCGTGAGAAAAATGACAAGAAAATTTTTTGTTAAGAATAATTTTGCCACTGAGTTTACCGTATTGACAATTCTGTTTCCCTCATTGAAAATATCGGGTAATAATGAAAATTTATTCTTTAATAGAACGATATCAGAGACTTCTTTTGTGATCGAGCTGCCTTCTTCCATTGCAATGCCCAGATTAGATTCTTTTATAGCGGGTAGATCGTTCACTCCGTCACCTATCATAGCAGTATAAATTTTTTCTTTCTTAAGTGCTCTTATGATCTTTAATTTGTGTTCAGGTTTCAGACGTGCAAAGATGGATTTCTCTTTGATGATTTTAGGTAAATTTTCATCATTAATCGAGTCTATATCATTACCGGATATCATTTCACTATCGCTGATCTGCCATCCTATTTCCCGGGCAACTGCCTGAATTGCCGGTGCAGAATCACCCGATAAAATTTTTACCTGAATCTCATTTTTGCGGAATAACTCAATAGCTTCGAAAACATCTTTTCTTATCAAATCTGTAATTGATACGATACAAAAAGGTTCAATTTTTAATTTATTAATGCTTCCTTTTATTAAGTTAAGCGGTATATCCGATGCAACCTTACCAAACAGGAGATTCCTGTACACGTCCAGCTTCTTCTCAGAGAATATGTTTTGAACTTCTGATTGTTTATTCGGCTCTATTTTATCGATCAGGATATCGAATCCGCCGAGTACGAGTATCATCTCCTTTTTTCCATTCTCAATTTTAATTATGCTCATCTTATTTTCGGAACTGAAAGGAATTTCATCGAGCAGCTTCACATCTGGTAGTGATTCAAATTGTTCCAGAGTCCTCAAAGTTGCGTTCTTATCGGATGAGTATTTCGCATATGTTCCGAGCAGATTCTCGATTTCTTCCTTTGCAGAGTTATTTAAGGGGGTCACGGAATAAACGGACAATTTATTCTGTGTCAGTGTTCCCGTCTTATCGGTGCATACCACTTTAACATTGGAGAACGATTCGATAGCATTCAACCTCTGTATTATTGCGCCGATCCTGCTTATCCTGTATACCCCGATAGCAAACGTAACGGATGACATTAATACCAGACCCTGAGGTACAAGCGATAGCATGATGGTAGATATCTTTCTCACCGATTCAACATACCCGAAGCTGATATCTCGAAATATAATTTCTAACACTACAAGAACTACAGCGGAAGCAAATAATGATTTTACCATCAGGTTGATCTTTACTTGCAGGGGGGTGAGATTCATTCTGAATTTTTTCGCAAGTCGAATGATCCCGGATGCATAGCTTTCATCACCGACCTTCCGTGCAATGTAATATCCGTTCCCCGATACACAGAAGCTACCGGATAATATCTTATCACCATCTTTTTTCTCGATTGGAATTGATTCTCCGGTAAGTAAGCTTTCGTCTATTTCGAGGCGGTTGGCTTGATAGATCTCGCCGTCGACTCCCGCCTGGTCACCTCTCTCTATAAAGATCACATCGTCCTGTACGATTTCGCTTTGTTCAATAGAAATAAGAGTTCCGTCTCTTACAACTTTTACGACTTTTTTCAGAAGGAGATTGACCTTGTCCAGTGCAATCTTAGCTCTTATTTCCTGAAAAACTGCAAGAAGAGTATTGATCAGAGCCACGCTCATTGATCCGATCGAATCGAGCAAAAGCCGCTTATCGTTTGTTCTCAGGTAAAATATAAAAAGATATATTATAATCAGCAGAATTATGAGATTAAAAACGGAAAAGAAATTATCTAGCAGGATCCTGCTGACTTTTTTACTGGTGGTTTTTGAAGATTTATTCTGCAGACCTTTTGCAATTTTATCTTTTATGTCCTGTGATGATAATCCTGCCAGTTCCAAAATAGCTTTTAATAATTAATTATATATTAACATACAATTTATAAAAAGATTATTAGAATAGAAATAAACTGTTCCAGCAATATATTTTCATAAACATCTTGTAAATAAGCATAACTCCATTTAATTTAGTAATTTGTAACCTGTTAACTAATTATTATAATTTACTATGGTAGAAGAAATACACGAAATGCATGAACATGCTCATGCTGCCCAGCATGATCAGAGTCTGATCCCTGTTACAATTACCATGTCTATACTCGCTGTGATGGTAGCAGTGACTTCGCTTTTCGGGCACCGTGCTCACACAGAGGAGCTGCTGGATCAAAACAAAGCCACCGATAACTGGGCTTATTACCAGGCAAAAAATATCAGAAAACACTCTAATGAACAGTTTATAGATTTCTTGTCGGTTGCGGGTCTTAATGACCGGGAGCTTGGTGAAAATCTTAAAGAGAGATACAAAAAAGAAGCAGAGCGGTATGCTGATGAGCAAAAAGAAATAGAATCAGAAGCAAGGAATCTGGAGAAAGAAACATTGACTGATAGACAAAGAGCAGACCGTTTCGATCTTGGTGAAATATTGCTTGAAGCAGCTCTCGTTATTACATCGATTACACTGCTCACAAAATTGCGAGGTTTCTGGTATACGGGCACAGTACTAGGTGCTGCAGGGATTGTTATAGCCGCTTCAGGTTTTTTTATCCGTTAATGAAATTCAGGAACGCATTTTGGAAATTGATACGTTCTACATTGCTTGTATTTTTACAATTAACTAATTTTGTTTTTTTAAATTTATAAAAAATTTAGAGCATGGATAGAATTGAGAAACTGACCCGGATGCTGGATAGTCAATCGCTTGATGCTTTTTACATAACCCATCTTCCAAATATCAGGTATTTAACCAAATTTTCGGGATCGTCCGGACTGGTAATTCTGACAAGAACCAATAAATACTTCATTACGGACTTCAGGTATAAGGAACAGTCAGCGATGGAAGTAAAAGGCTTTGATATTATTATAAACTATGATAACAAAGAAGAGGTAAAAGCTATCTTTAAGAAAGACAATCTTAGATCAGTGGGATTTGAAGCAAGCCATTTGTCCTATAGTGCTCTGGAAAACAACAAAAAGAATTTTGACGGAGTAAAGTTTGTTCCCCTCACAGATGAAATAGAAAAGCTTACAGTACAAAAAACACCTGAAGAGATAGAGTCTGTAAGAAAAGCAATAGAAATAACCGATCTTGCATTTTCAAAAGTACTGGAAATAATTAAACCTGGTGTTAAAGAGCTTGATATCTCAGCAGAGATAACTTATATGCACAAAAAATTCGGCGCCCTAAAGGATTCATTCGAACCGATAATAGCAAGCGGTTGGAGAGGGGCTTTGCCGCATGGGATCGCTTCTGATAAAATTATTAAAGAAGGCGAGATGGTTACCCTGGATATTGGATGTCAATATAATGGTTTCAGTTCGGATATGACAAGGACCGTTTCGGTTGGAAAGCCTTCTGACGAAATGAAGAAAATTTATGACATTGTGTTTGATTCTCAGCAGATGGGAATTGAAAAAGCAAAAGCAGGGATCACGTCCAAACAGTTGGACTCAGTTTCCAGAAACTATATCAACAGCAAGGGTTATTCGGAAAACTTCGGTCATGGATTAGGTCACGGGCTCGGGATAGAAGTTCATGAAATGCCCGGCTTAAACCAGCGTACTGAAGTTCCGCTTCTTGAGAACTCAATTGTGACCATAGAGCCGGGTATTTACATTGACAATATTGGAGGCGTCAGGATAGAAGATGATGTTCTACTTAATGATAAAGGTTGTGAGGTCTTGAACAAATCACCAAAGGATTTAATTATACTTTAGATTTTTTGAAAAAAGTATTAATTATTTCATATTATTCCCCTCCTATGGGTATGGGGAATGTAGTGAGGGTCGTAAAATTTGCAAAGTATTTTCCTGCATACGGATGGGAACCTTATTTCCTTACTTCCACACCTAAAAATTATTATACGAGAGACGAATACCTGCTGAATGAGATGAATCAAGATCCCATTAAAATTTTAAGAACACCGATCCGTCAAAGAATTAATCTTCTTAATACCCATAAGCTCAAACGATTGCCAAATGAAAGGACTAGAACATTTTTTGCATACTTTCCTCAGCTTTACAGGATCCCTGACAGATATAAATCATGGAGAAAAAAAGCAATTAGGTTAGCTTCGGCAATTATCGAGAGAGAAAAAGTAGAAATGATATTTTCGTCAGCACCGCCCTTTTCAGACTTTTTAGTTGGGGCTGAATTGAAAAAGAAGTATGGGATCCCCCTTGTTATAGATTACAGGGACTCGTGGCTGGAGTCTTCATTAAATTTCTATCCTACTCGTCTGCATAAGTTCGTGAATGCGAGGATGGAACTTGAAATATTGAGAATTGCTGACGTGGTTTTAACTGTGAACCGCAGAATCAAGGAATTACTTATAGAATGTTATCCGAATATCACACACAATGATATCAACATCATACCTTTCGGGTATGACCAGGAAGACTTTGATGAAGCCGTATCTCAGCTTCCGAGAACGAATAAGATGAGGATCACACATGCGGGCAGCTTTTTTGACCTGGCAAGTCCCCGTTATTTTCTTCTGAGCCTGCCTATTGTATTCAGTAGAAGACCCGAGCTGAGGAAAAGAATAGAAGCATGCTTCCTTGGCTTGCTCTCAAAAGAAAATCTGGCTTTGATCAAAAAAAATAATCTTAATGATGTGGTTTATGATCCCGGTTACGTAAATCATAAGGAGTGCATAAAGTATCTTATGGCTTCAGATGTGCTGTGGTTCATGATTGGAAAAGGAAAAGGATGCGAGACCGTAACACCTCAAAGATTATCGGAATATTTTGGTGCAAGAAAGCCCATTATTGCCTGTGTCCCTGATGGTGCTTCCAAAGGTATGCTAAGATACTATGAGGCTGTTAAAATTTGCGAACCCGATAAAACGGAACAAATAGCAGATTCCATTATTGAATATTATGACCTTTTCGAGAAGAACGCACTTCCAAAACCTAATGAAGAACTTATCGTTAAGCACGAAGTAAAGAATTTAACTCACCAGCTTGCAAGATACTTTGAATTTTTAATAGATATTGCTCCCGCGATCAAATTTCAAAAAGAAAAATAGCTCCCCAAAATAATTGACTGCTATATTTATTCAACCAATCATTTTGACTGTTTCAGAAAGTTTAATCAATTGAATGTACGTACGAATTTAGCTAATTTACTGTTTTGAATGAATTTTTGATGAATAAACTTATCCGGATGGTTATAATCACTGAAGATAATCATTTATTCGATATCTGCTGATGAAAATTTTATATATATCCCCTGAACATATAAGCGGAACGCTGCCTTTATTTTGCAGAGGTCATAAACAAAGGGGAAATTATGCTAGATATGTTACGTTGTTTCCGACGAGATTCGGATTCCCGGAGGATCTGACCCTGCAATTGCCATTGCATCCGGATAAAGGGTGGATAATAAAAAGCAGGCACTTATTACAAGAGTTTAGGGATGTGAGACCTGATCATCAACCGGAAGGAAATCCTCCTTTTTGGTTCCCCGGAGGTTCAACAGAGAAGATGTTTTTTAAATTTCGTGATAGGTTGATTAAAAAGAAAGTATACGCTTTTATCGATGAATACGGAATCAGAGATTATGATATATTTCACCTTGAACAGGGGATGGAATTTTTTCGTGATTCGAGGGTAATGAAGGAACTCAAGTCAGAGGGTAAAAAGATAGTATGTTTTTACCATGGCACTGATGTGAGGAACAGGGGGGTATTGAAAGAGATACACGATATATCTGACCTGAACCTTACGAGTGAATTGGATCTTCTTGAAAAATACCCTGGCATTAGGTACCTTTTTTTACCAATAGATACTGATGAGATTATTCCTGTGACTCATAGCAACAAAAAGATCAAGATAGCTCACGCCACAAGAAGCCGGAAGAACAAAGGCACGGATCATATTTTATCGGTAGTTAACAAATTAGAAAAGCAGTATCCTGTAGAGATGGTCTTAATAGAAGATCAACCTCATGAAATATGTATGGAGATCAAATCGAAATGTGACATATATATAGACCAGATCGCAGATAAAGGCGGATGGGGTTATGGAATGAGTTCCGTCGAAAGTCTTTCACAGGGGCTCGTTGTGTGTACTTATCTGAACCAAAAATATCTGGACTTTATTCCCGATCATCCATTTGTGAACGTTAACTATGAAAATCTTGGAACTGAACTTATCAAGCTTATAGAAAACTGTGACATTCGAAAAAATTATGCAGCAAAAGGCAGAGAGTGGGTTGTAAAAACACATGGTCTGGATTCAGTTATGAATGTTCTTTATAAATATTATAAAGAGGCGGGTATAACTGCATGAAAGCGAGCGTAGTGATACCTTCATATAATTGCGTTGACCTTTTAAAGATCTCGATGAAATCGCTGGAGCAGCAGGATATCTCTCTAGATGACTTCGAAGTAATAGTCGTTGATGATGGTTCTTCCGATGGGACAGATGAATTCTTAAAGACTTACTCCGGAATGTTGAAACTAAAACCCATCATCAATCCGCAAAATTTAGGGAGAGCCGTATCGAGAAACCGGGGTATTGAAATCGCGAAAAATGAATTGATCATTTTTCTGGATTCCGATATTGAAGTGAAAAAAGATTTTATCAGGACGCACCTGGGTGCCCAGAAAAATCGCCCCAGTGCTGCGGTCGGTAAAATCTTATATCATCCCGAACTAGAGATAAACAGCTTGATGTCTTATCTTGATAAAAGGGGTTCGGCAAAAGCATATTCCGGTTCAAAAATACCGGGTAAATATTTTCGAACTACAAACGCTTCTGTTCCCAGGGATATATTGATCGAGATCGGCTGCTTTGATGAACACTTTCTTCATTACGGAGGTGAAGATACAGAGCTCGGAATTCGCTTAGAACAGAAATTGCCGATCTATTCTCTTCCCGAAGCAATCGGATATAACAGACATTGGAGAGGGTTAGACGAGCTGCTGAATATTATGGAGGTTTACGGTGAATATTCACTCCCGTATCTATTTCAGAAACATCCTTTTTTTAAAAAGGAAATGAAACTAGACCATACAGGGAAAAAAACGTTAACTAACTTTATTGTTTCGCTGTGCTGTTCAGAGCCTATTTACCGGTTTCTAAAATATCTCGCTAAGTATGAATTAACGCCGAACGTAATATACACTTATTTACTGTACCGAAATTCAAGGTTCGGGTATATTAAAAGTATGCATGATAATGTTCCAAACACTATAGATAGTTTAAAATTCAAAACATCGGAAAAATGAAAATTCTTGTATTAGGAAATGGCGGCAGGGAGCATGCAATAATATGGAAGCTCAAACAAAGTAAGTTAGTAGATAAGATCTACTGCACAATAGGAAACGCGGGTATAAACAGCATTGCAGAAACTATTGAAATAAAACCTGATAACATATCCGCACTGATTCACTTTGTAAAATCGACCGAAATCGATTTTACCGTAGTAGGTCCTGAAGCACCGCTTGCACTCGGTATAGTAGATGAATTTGTTAAAGAAGGACTGAAGGTTTTCGGTCCTTCCAGAAATGCGGCACAGCTTGAAACAAGTAAGGTCTTTGCGAAAATTTTTTTAAAACGCTATCATATTCCTACTGCGAAATTCGTGAATTTTAGATGTGAAGAAAAAAATGAAGCTTTATCGTATCTGGATTCTGTAGATTTACCTATTGTAATCAAAGCTGACGGTCTGGCTGCTGGGAAGGGAGTACTTATTTGTGATGATCTAAAATCGGCTAGAGATGCTGTATCAGAAATATTTGAATCAAAGATATTCGGTTCAGCCGGGAATGAAATTGTTATTGAGGAGTTCCTTACAGGTCAGGAAGCCTCAGTATTTGCTGTCTGTGATGGGAATGATTATATCGTTTTGCCGCCCGCACAGGACCATAAAAAGATACTCGACGGTGAAAAAGGAAAAAATACGGGAGGAATGGGAAGTTTTGCTCCTGCAAATAAAATAGTTACCTCCAAGGTAATGTCTAAAGTCAGATCGAGAATAATTGAACCGGTATTGCAAAATATGAAGAAGGAAGGATATGAATTTAAGGGTTGTTTATATTGCGGACTTATGATAGATAAAAAACTTGATCCTTATGTGATAGAATTCAATGTGAGATTCGGTGATCCCGAGTCACAGGTAGTGCTTCCGCTTTTAAAATCAGATCTTCTTCAATTATTGATGGCATCGTCTGATGGTGATATAAAAAAATATAAACCGGAGATATACCATAAATATTTCTGTTGTGTAGTGTTAGCTTCCAAAGGATATCCCGATAATTATGAAATAGGAAAAGAGATAACAGGTATTGAAAAAGCTGATAAAGATTGTTTGGTTTTCCATGCCGGGACGAAGGAATCTCCGGATGGGAAAATAATTTCATCGGGTGGAAGAGTATTAAATGTTGTTGGCGAATCAGATAATGGTCTGCTTGAAGCCATAAATAATGCATATAAGAATGTTGATATTATAAATTTTGAGAATAAGTATTACAGGACTGATATCGGTCAAAAAGGATTAAAAGAAGGAGCATAATTTAATGAATATTCTCGTAACCGGAGGTGCCGGGTTTATCGGATCTAATATCTCAGATGAATATATTAAGATGGGTCATAAGGTTATAATAATTGATAATCTTTCTACAGGTGTGAAAAGCTTCATAAATCCGGAAGCGATATTTTATGAGATGGATATCAGAGATGAAAAGCTGGGTAAGATTTTTGAAGAACATAAAATTGATGTAATAAACCATCACGCAGCACAAATTGATCTCAGGAAATCGGTTGAGAATCCCAAATTTGATATTGATAATAACATAATAGGTTCTATAAATCTTTTACAGTATGCTGTAAAGTATGGCGTGAAAAAAGTAATATATGCTTCAACAGGCGGAGCAATTTACGGGGAACACGAATATTTTCCTGCTGATGAAGAACATCCCATCCGCCCTTATGCTCCTTATGGTATAGATAAGCTTGCAGTTGAAAAATATCTGTTTTATTATAATCATGTTTACAATCTGGATTATATTATATTAAGATATGCAAATGTATATGGCCCCCGTCAGAATCCATACGGTGAGTGCGGGGTGGTAGCTATATTCACTGAAAAGATATTACAGAACGTACAGCCGTTAATAAATGGTGACGGTGAACAAACAAGAGATTATGTATATGTTGATGATGTTGTAAATGCAAACGTCCTTGCACTTAATATCAAAGGTCCTAAAGTATATAACATTGGAACAGCAATAGAGACGACGGTCAACTACATCTTTAAAGATCTGAACAAACTGGCAGGGACCAGTTTCAGAGAAGATCATGGATCCGAAAAAAAGGGTGAACAAAGACGTTCAGTTCTCAGCTACAACAAAATCAATCACGAGATCGGGTGGGAACCAAAAGTAAAAATAGAAGAGGGGCTGCGTTTGACTATAAAATATTTTAAAAGAAATAATTGAAGAAATTACTCGAAAGATTAATTAAGGAAATACTCGATTCCAATAAGCTTTCGATTGCAAGAGGGATCTCATTGGTAGAAAATGAATCGCCGTATTCTCAGGAATTATTGAAATTGTTGTTCAAGAGCACAGGTAATGCGTATTTAATAGGAATAACAGGACCTCCCGGTGCCGGAAAAAGCACAATTACCAATTTACTCACCAAAATACTGCGTGAAAATAATTACAAGGTCGGGATTATAGCTGTAGATCCCACAAGTCCGTTTACTGGAGGAGCTTTGCTCGGTGACAGGATAAGGATGCAGGAGATCGGCACGGACGATGGTGTATTCATCCGTTCTATGGCAACACGAGGCAGCCTCGGAGGGCTGTCTAAAAAAGCCAGAGAAGCCTGCGAAATCCTGGATGCAGCGGGCAAAGATTTTATTATAATTGAAACCGTGGGTGTGGGTCAATCGGAGCTCGATATAGCAAAAACTGCGGATACTACTATTGTTGTCCTGGTACCCGAGTCTGGAGACTCCGTGCAAACTATGAAAGCAGGGTTGATGGAGATAGGTGATATATTCGTTATCAATAAGTGCGATAGAGAAGGAGCTGATGCTCTTGCTACAGCATTAAAAACCATGCTTCACTTAAAAATGAAAGAACACGATGACTGGGCTGTTAAAGTTATTAAAACTATAGGTACGCAAAATAAAGGGATTGATGACCTTTATACGGAGATATTAAGACATAAATCCTACTTGGCATCAAATGGAAAAATGACCGGGAAAAGAAGAGAAAACCTAATCAAACAGATAAATGAATTGGTTAATAATAGATTAGAAGTTACATTTTGGTCAGATGAGAAAAAGTATATTTTGGAGGAGAAACTCGACCATATCTTGAACCGCAAATTGACACCTTATGATTTTGTAGATGAGCTAATTAAGGGATTTAAATAGTATTAAAAAAAATTAAGCTATCATTTTATTTTTAATTTTTATCTGTATACTCTGAATTTTAGGATATTAATAATCGTTTATAGCTTAAATAGGTATATTTAAAAACTTAAATTTAAATCAATGGATTTCAATTTATCTGACAGCAATCTCCAGGTTCAAAATCTAGCAAGGGGTTTTGCCCAAAGTAGGATTGTTCCCGCAGCAATGAAGTATGATGAAACACAGGAATTTCCATCAGAAATAGTGAATGAACTTGGTGAAATGGGTTTTATGGGTATTATTTTTCCGGAGGAGTACGGCGGTTCAGGTTTTTCAGTGTTGGATTATGTTATAATAATTGAAGAGATATCTAAGGCTGATCCTTCGCTCGGATTGACTATTGCGGCTCATAATGGTCTTTGTACGAACCACATTTACATGTTCGCAAACGAAGTCCAGAAGAAAAAATACCTCCCGGAACTGACTTCCGGGAAAAGACTGGGGGCATGGGGTTTAACAGAAAATGTGTCTGGAAGTGATGCTGCCGGTATGATGACATCTGCTGAAATGAAAAACGATTATTACATTCTGAACGGGAATAAAACTTTTATCACACATGGCGGAGTAGGGGATACTTTTGTTGTCATGGCTGTAACGGATAAGTCGAAGGGATCAAAAGGAATCTCAGCATTTATTATTGAAAAAGGTTTTGAAGGATTTAGCACCGGGAAGAAGGAAAATAAATTGGGTATGCGTGCCTCAGACACATGCGAGCTTATTTTTGAGAACTGCAAAGTGCCCGCAGAAAATCTTATCGGTGAAGAAGGTGAAGGTTATGTGCAGGCAATGATGATTCTGGATGGTGGAAGGATAGCGATAGCGGCTTTATCGGTAGGCATTGCACAGGCATGCCTTGATCACTCCATAAAATATGCGAAACTGAGAAAACAATTCGGTAAACATCTATCTGAATTTCAGGGCATTCAATTTAAATTGGCAGATATGGCAATGGAAACGGAAGCTGCACGGCTTCTCACGTACCGCGCTGCACAACTAAAGGATGAAGGAAAAAACTTCAAATTTGCCGCATCGATGGCTAAATACTATGCGAGCG
>JBEKSX010000088.1:0-12300 GCA_049516635.1 Ignavibacteria bacterium
TTGAATATGAGGTAACAGGTACTTCCGGTTTGGTGGATATAACGATAAGTAATGAAAGTGGTGGTACAGAACAATTTAGTAATGTTACTACGCCATGGAAGAAATCATATTATATGAAAAGCGGTCATGTTTATATATCAGCCCAAAATCAACGTGAAAGAGGAACAGTAAACGTAAAAGTTTACGTTGATGGGAAAGTCTTAAAAGAATCTTCTTCTGAAGGGGCATATGTAATTGCATCAGTTAGCGATTGGGTGTATTGAAATATTGTATGTGCATTTTTTCACGTTGTCATCAACAAGAAATATGTTATTGGTCACAAGACCAACAACGGGCAATTAATAAATAATACTATTATAAGTAAAATCACCTTTAACAAAACAACATTATATCATTAACAAAGGAAAATGATCATGGCAAGAAAACCAAAAAACTCAAATAAGGAATGGTCTATTTCTGATAAAAAGAAATTGAAGGATTTCGCAAGAAAAAATACAACAACTGAATCAATAGCTCGGCACCTAGGTAGATCCAAGGATGCGGTTTATTCTAAAGCAAGTGAATTACAGGTTTCTTTAAAACCGTTAGATAAATATGCTTTCAGTATAAGAGCAAAAGGCGGCTTTGAACATATAAGACAAAATGTAGGATATGCTCCAAAAATACTTAAAAGCAGCCCTTATAGTAAAAGAAAATCAAGGGTAATTAGACAAACCACACACACAGGGCCGAGGAGAAAATGAAATTAAGTGAATTTAAAGCAGATTCTTACTTTTATTCATCAAAAGTAAGTGACATTTGTAGACAATTAGCATTTGCTGGAATAGCAGTCATATGGATATTTAAGAATACAGACGGTGTCATACCAGTAATTGCCGACTCTCTTGTAAAACCTTTATTCTTATTTGCAGTAAGCCTTGCATTTGACTTATTACAATATATTTCAGGTACTATTGTCTGGACGATTTTCTTTAGAATAAATGAAAAGGGACTCAGTGATGTTGCAAAAGACGATAAAGAATTATCAGCTTCAATTTGGTGGAGTTCACCCATTTGGTTATTTTTTGGTTTAAAAATAATTACCGTGGCTATCGGTTTTTCACTACTAATAGATTTTCTTCTGAAAAAGTTATATTAAATCCAGCGGTTTCCCACTTGTTGGTGTTGCCACCAACAAGACATGCCTTGTTGACTACAAGACCAACAAAGGGGCAAAAATAATTATAGCATAATGCTTAATACGCACTCAAAATCTAAAACATTAAAGACGTAATGAAAATTAAACTTTCAAATCTTAAAAACATTATAAATAGATTATCTGTTGTTGCAGTCATTATTCTAAAAGTTTTATCTATTCTAATGGTCTTTGTGGGACTTTTTAATTTGATCCTTTTTATATGCATTAATTTATTTGAAGTAGAATCAAACACCTTTAATTATCAATTGGTCCTTGCAACATTAGCTGTAATTGGGGCAGTATCTGCTCTTTCATTCTCAGCAGCATCTAGTAGTGAAGACAAGAATTACAAAAAGTACTATTACAATTCAGGTATAAAGTTATTATTTTCAATTTTGCTTATTTCGTTTGCTTTATTGTTAAGATTCTTGATAACTGATATATACCATATTAATATAACAAGTGAAGAGTTTTTGAATGAACAAATAAGCAAGCAAATCTTTATTATTGCTTTCAGTATTGTAGCATTTATGTATTTATTATCAGGTTTAATAGTACTTCTCCAAGGGCTACAAATTTTGTTTTTATCATTGTTTGAACATAGTACCGAAATTAGCAAAAGTAAATAGCTAATATTTAAAAATATTTTATTATTTATTTACCCCTTGTTGGTGTGTCACCAACAAGAAATAATTTTTATCTTTTAACTAAATGATATTCTTTTATAAAAAAAAGGATTGATCAACATAATTAAAAATCTTTTGCTGCAATTTGAAAACCTTCTGGAATTCTTTTTTTTATCTGAAAAAAGAATAATATGTTAATGATTGACCAAAGTATAAGGTTTGCAAATATTGAATCAAAATTGCCTTTGTAGTAATATGCAAGTAATATTAAAATGAATGGTAGATTTATTAATAGGAATAGAAGGAATTTTTTCTTAAAAGTATAACTAATATTATTCAGGTTTAGATTCTTAAAAATAAATCCTTTTGTACCTTTTATATCTCCATGTAAAAATAAATCATCGTTAGATGTACCCGTGTGATAAATTTTAAATATTATACCTTCATCTTTATCAATATAATCAAAATCAATAAATAACAGATTTTGTTCTTTTGAGAATTCGATTCTAAAATTATTCGACTTATTTTTTATATAAATTATTTCATAGGCAAGTATAGAAGTATTTTCTATATCCTTAGGAATAATTTTCAAATTATTGATTGGTGCAACATCTAAATTATTAATAGTATCCATACCCTCATTCCAAAGAGCAAAATTTGTAATTGTTAAATTATGGATTATTTCGCCTTGATATAATAATTCCAATCCATCTATATTAGGAAGATTATTTTTTATTAAATTAATACTTTTATTAAAATAGTACGGTTTCTTTAACCTTTGACTTTTTTTATAAAAATAGAACGATAAACCTATGCCCAATAGTGCTAGCAATAAAAAAATTAGATTCCAAATATCATTAAATACAACCATCGATATAATATTATAAATATAATATAATTACAAATATCTATACAAAAAACATAAATTCATAGAGTTATTTGCAATAAAATCCAAAAGGATTTAATTGTCGTATGCATAATCTGTAAATAAGTATTTTAATATTATATTTCCCTCAGAATAATGGTTTCAATTTCATAAACTATTTGTTTCTGCAACATCTGCCATTTACAGATGTCATATCACACATGAATATTATTTCTGGCTAATCAGATGTTTATGTTTTACTAATTATTTCCCCTGCTTTCCTCAACTACCCAAAATTATTGCCTTGATTTTTGCAGTTTCATATAGTATCTTTGTAATTGCGGTTTTTGGTGCTGTTGCTCTACGTCATGCTGAACTTGTTTCAGCATATCATTTGGTGGTAATAATACCCTGAAACGCCCGTCTGTGCCGGGCGAGATGTTCAGGGTGACATAAAAAGGTTCTTTGACATTTTGGCAAGTAAACAGCTATCTCCCCTTTGCGAAAGGGGAGTACCCGACGCAGTCGGGGGAGGGGTTCACTACTAAGTAGTCACTACTTAAGCAGCCAAAAAGTGGCGATTCCGGGCTTCCTGACTACTTGAGACTACTTTAAGTAGTGCCAGGGTAGTGTAGAAAATTAAAAGTTATCCACAGGACTCCTTCGGAGAAAGTTCAAATTTTAAAATTTAAATTTTCAATTTTAAATTTATTAAGTTACCCTAACTTAAAATTTAAAAATGTAGCTATTCCGGTTTCTATTCAAAGTATTTTCGACATGGGGGTAACTTAAGTTAGGGGGGTGGGTATCATGTTATCAAACTTTGTAAAAACAGTAAGATGTTATGAGTGGTTGTTCTTTGACAATTTGGTAAAATTGGATTCCCGACTTCTCGGGAATGACAAGGTTGTATTACCTTTGTGTTCTTTGTGTCTTTGTGTTGAAAATATGTGTATAGGTATAAGCATAAAAAAAGTTCACAAAGCATAAATTTGTACATTAGCAAATTATACTTTATGAACTAAAAATGAATTATGAAGAAATTGGATTCCCCCACCTACGCCAAGGCTTCGGTGGGCAGGCTGCCGGAGTTTACCCGGCTTAGACGGGCAGGAATGACGCATGGAAAAGAACCCCCCAAACCCCCCTTTCGTAAAGGGGGGACAGAATGGGTTATTTTATCTCAATTTCTTTTTATGCCTGTTCTTTCTTAATCTTTTTTTCCGCTTGTGGGTTGACATTTTATGGCGTTTTCGCTTTTTTCCGCTGGGCATTGATCTCCTGTCTATTTTTTATGTTTTGTTAAATTTTCGTTTACTACTTTTTTGAATTCTTTTGAAACTTTGAACATGGGGACGAACCTGCGGTCCAGTTCAACCTTCGCTCCGGTCTTCGGATTGCGGGCTGTCCTGGGTTTCCGCTCCTTCACTTTAAAGGTGCCGAAACCGCGTATTTCAATGCTCTCGCTGTTCTTTAAAGCATCGATAATGCAAAGTATAAATCCTTCTACCACCGTATCGGTTTCGACTTTGCTCAAGCCGGTAGCAAGTGCGATCTTATTGGCTATGTCTGATCTGGTCATTGTTATGGTGTGAATTTATATTGTAAAATCGGTTCATTGAAAAATTTTTCTTTCAGGTCGGTGACTTCGTCCATCGACATGCCCATGACCTTCTCGAAGAAAGAAAATCTTTTTCGTTCTTTAATTATACACGGTTCGCCTTTGATACCGACCATGTATGCGGTTATCCTGATAGCGTCTTCGTAGGTTCCGATGGAATCCACCAGTCCTATCTGTTTCGCCTGGAGTCCCGTGAACACTCTTCCGCTGGCGTACTTTTTGAGTGTATCCATATTTATCTTTCGTTCTTTGGAAACAACGCCGAGGAATTGTCCGAAGCTGTTATCAACCACGTCCTGGAAATATTTTTTATCGGCTTCGTTCATTTCCCTGAAGGGATTACCGGCATCTTTAAGCTCGCCGCTCTTGAAGACGTTCTGCTTGATGCCAAGCTTATCTGCAAGATCTTTGATAGTGACGAACTCTGCAATAACGCCGATGCTTCCCGTTAGCGTACCGGGGTTCGCAACAATGAGGCTGGAACCGCAGGCTATATAGTATCCGCCGCTCGCAGCGATGGAAGCCATAGACACAACGACAGGTTTGCCGCCGTCACGGGTTTTCCTGACCTCCTCATATATTTCCTGTGATGCGGCTACTCCTCCGCCCGGGGAATTGATGCGGAGAATTATTGCTTTGATGGATTTGTCTTCCCTGTACTGTTTTATCTCGCGGACGACGCGGTCGGAAGTCATGATAACGTCATTTATTTCGACCACGGCTATTTTATCACCGTGACCGAAATATTCCACACGGTCAGACCTGATCACGCTGGTGAGTACGAGGAAACATACACCGATGAATATAAGCCCGATAAATATCAGGCTGAGGAAGATTCCCCAAAACCATTTTGAAGAACTATTTGATGCCATGTTATTTATTTATTATTTATTTTCGCCTTTAAGCTGGTCTCTTATTTTAATTGCTTCAGTGGCTTTATCGTTCATTCCCAGATTGCCGTAAACCGGAACGAGAAACTCGTATGCAAGTATCTTGTTGGCTTTATCCGTTGACAGCGCGAGTTCTTCCAGATAGGGAAGAGCTGCCTGGTATTTTTCTTTAAATGACTTATCGTCAGGATTCACATTCTGCACGGAGTCCCGGATTTTCTCGCCCCATTTCAAGTATCCGATGCCGAGATTATAAATTACGACTTCGTGGTTAACTCCGGGTCCGGGGACAAGATCCAGTGCTTTTTTATACTGTTCTACGGCTCCACCGTAATTGCCCTGTCCTTCCAGCTCGACACCTTTATCCAGGATGGGTTTAATTACTATCGTATGGACCTTATTGCCGATGATATCAATATTTTTCTGAGCTAAAATGCTGTCGGGTTCAAGTACAAGGCATATTTTAAAGCTGCTGACCGCTTCATCATATAACGGGAGTGCCGAATCGCCCTTAGTCTTTGAGGCAATCTCGAATTTTTTGAATCCCCGGTCGAATGTCTGGCCCCATTCCTGTATTAGCTCGCTCTGGTAAGTATTTTTTCCGATTTTTCGGTATTGGTCCATGGCTTCTTTAACGCCGTCCAGTTTATTGAGTTTTGCTCTGCACATGGCAAGGTAGAACCAGGCCTCTTCGTTTACAGGATTTTGCCGGGTTTCCAGTGCAAATTCTTTTTCAGCTTTTTCATAATTACCCGTATTGTAAGCTATCAATGCGGTGGTTTGCTCGGCTGTGTTGCAGCCGTTAATTCCGTAAACAAGGAAAATTGTGAATAATATTAGTACTGCGGATTTAATTATTAATCTCATTTTATAAGAACTCCAATTAATTTCTAATAATCGCTTTATTTATAAGCAGTTAAATATAATAAAAAAACTCTGTTTAAAAAGCCTAATTCCGATTCCCGGGCATTACTGCTCCTGATTTTGGGTCATAATTGACCTGGATATATAGAACTCTGAAGCGATAAATATGAGTGCAAGGATAATAAAATATCTCCAAATCTCTCTGCCGTTCCTGGCTGAGAGGATGGAAGCTGTCAGTTTTTCATCAGGAGTGAAAACGTTTATTTCGGTTTTGTATTTTTCACGAAATAATTTTACCAGTTCGGAGGGTGTGAATTTTTCCAGATCGGATTCCTTTTTGTTAAAATTCGCGGGATATTCACCGAGCAGATTATTCTTACGATAGATACGGTAGTTGGAAGTGTTCACTACATAATTTTTCAGATTGACAAGGTTTGAATCCCGAACAATTAAACTGTTTGTGCCGTCATTGGTGACGATATGGAGTGTATCACCGGGTGAAACCGTACCAAAGTTTTTTAAATCTAAAAAATAATCTTTTCCCGTAACTGCTTCTTTGAACTGGCTGCGGTTAGAAAGATATAATATACTGCGGACCGTGATGGGTGCAAAAAGATTGCTCGCGGGGAAATCCGAATTTTTCATATCGGGTGCAACGGAATAGAACAGCAGTTTTCCTTTGCCACATGTGTATTCCACAAGGAAGTTCTTTTCATTGTTGAGCTTGATAAGAGGTATTGAATTTTGTCCTGTTAATATATTTAGTCCTGATCTCACATGGGGTGATTCTCCGGCAATGTAATCCTGCCCCGAGGATGACCTGAATATGCCGTCGAAGATCGGATGTTCAAGATCGATCTTTTCAAAACGGAAAGGCTGGCTTTCGGGTGCATTTCCGAATGACGGATTGATAAAAGGCAGGTCGAGGGTTTTCATTAATACCCGGTTATAATTATCGATAGAAATATCGTTGCCCGGATAGATGATAACGCCTCCGCCGTTCTGCATATATGAGTTCAACCAGACGGCTTCTTCCTGTGTAAAACTTTGTTTACCGGCTATCACGATGCAGTCAAAGTTTTTGGGGTCAGTATTTTGTATGTCATTAGTACCGGTTTGTTTGATAACGAAGAAATCCGCAGAATTGTTGAGCGAATCTCTCATCAATTCTTCCGAAGCGGTTAATGCCAATCTGACAAAATCCAGGTCAGATGTGGAAGGTGAAATGAAAAGCACATTGACTCTTTCGGGTATCTTGAATGAAAAGTACCGTTTATTATCGTTTATTAATTCGTCATCAGCAAGGATGTTATCAACAATCTCGATATTTCCTCCGCAATATCCCGTAATACCGGGTATGAAGGAAAACTCGGTTTCTACGGAAGAGCCGGCGGGAATGTCAATGACCTTCTCATCGCGGTAATTTTTAGCACCTGAGAAATATAATATTATGCTTTTATTAGATACATTAAAAGTGTTGCGGTTGGTAACCGTACATTTAATTTTTACGCTCTTATTTTTTTCGAATATCTTAGTTAAAACATTTACGGTATCTATCGAAATATTATTTCCCGTCCTTGCCGATGAAAGCACGATATTGAATTTCGTGATGCCTTTTTTGCCGAAAATGTTTGTTTCGGGATTAAGAGAATTTATTGTACTTTTTTGCCCATCAGTGAAGTAAAATATCTCTTTATATGGGTTGGATGAATTTTCAAGGATGCGGTCAGCATAGAAAAATATTTCGTTCGGGTCCCGGGTTACATCGGATATCTTAGTCCTGGTTACGGAATCTTTCAGTTCGTCAGGGTCTGTATATAGGACATTTTTTCCCTGTAATCCGAGCTTCGAGACGGGTGAAAAATAAAGTTCGTCATTATCAGCCGTGATGCCGAGAGTTTCGGTGAGTTTTTTCTTAGCATTATCAAAGCTGCTTCCCTCGGTTTCGCGTTCCTGCATGCTGAATGAATCATCCAGCAGGAAGAGAATGGAGCTTCGGGGAATTTCCCCTGCTGCACCGAGATATCCCGAGGCAAAAGGACGTGCGAAAGCGATAACCAGCGAGATAACGAAAGCTATCCTGCAAAGTAGGATGAGGAGCTGTTTAAATTTTATTTTTTTGTAGCGTGTCTGCTGAATCTCCTTCAGGAACATCAATGTAGAGAACTCTATCTTCTTTGTTCTCCTGAGGTTGAAGATATGGATGAGTATCGGCACTGAAACCGCAGCAAGTCCCCAAAGTATCGCAGGATTTAAAAAAGTCATGCCTGCAAATTAACGAATTCAGCGCTTTAATAAAGTTACAAAATGGGTATGATAAATAAATAATTACACAATCGGATCTGAAAAATTGAGCAGAGTAGAGAGAGGAATATAATTATTTCATTAATCTATAAACATCTTTTCGATGTCTAAAATATAGAATAGTGATTAAATTTTGATTTTTGTCAACGTGGTAAATAATCCTGTAATCACCAGCGCGAATCCGAAATAAGGATTGAGCCCCGCTGATCTTCATTACACCATAGGGTAGTGGATTTTCTATTAAGGAAGAGATTTTATTATTTATAGCTTTGATAATTTCTTTTGGAAGGTTCTTTAATTCTTTGAGGGCTTTTTTCTTAAATTCAATACTATAATAATTCATCTTTTTTCAAATCTTTTATAACATCGTCGTATGGAATAACTTTATCATTTTTCCTATCCGCAACAATTGCCAGATCATGAAGATCTTCCAGGAGAGATTCATATGTCTTGATGGGAAGAATTACTTTCCTTTTTTTGCCGTTAGGGTCGGTTATATATTCGATATTTTTAGATGACTTATATGTTCTTTGTTTTTTATTTTTCTTTGTTTTGATTTTCATATTTATGTTAATATTAGATTTTACTGTTATGCAATATAATTATTATGATTAAAGATTAAAATACTAAGATATTGGATTTTCTTCATAGGGAACTACAAAATCTACTTTCTAATTCATTTTTTTTCTTTAATTTTGTCACATGGATACAACTTTATTGGTATTTTGTATTATCGGTGTCATTATGTTCGCAGGTTACCTGGGGTTGATATATTACACCTCGTACAAAGATTACCACAAGAAGAAAGAGAAAGCATAATATTTATTATTTATCATACTATACTACAGGGCGGGAATAATCCCGCCTTTTTTGTTTTAGCATATCTCCATAATTTACGGAAAATCATAATTGTGTATGGAATTAAAACCCTGGAAAAAAATATCAACCGAAATTAAGTTCAAAAATCCCTGGTGGACTTATCTTGTTGAAAAATACGAACTGCCTTCCGGAAGAGAAGGGACCTATCATTCGGTGCATACGTCGGGATCTGCATTTATTATACCCGTTACTAAAGGCGGAAAACTGCTTCTGGTGAACCAGTACAGGTTCTTAAATGACAGGCTGAGCATTGAATTCCCCGGGGGCGGTATAAAGGAAGGCGAAGAACCCGAGAGCATCGCACATAAAGAGCTTATCGAAGAAACCGGTTTTGACGGTGAACTGGAAAAGATAGGGATATTCAATCCATACAATGGTGTAACCAACGAGATATGCCATGTTTACATTGCGAGGGATCTGAAATCATCTAATGACCATGCAAAGGACGATTCCGAAGAATTTGAATTGATCGAGCTCACGGTTTCCGGGGTCAGGGAGAAAATCAACTCTAATGAGATATATGACGGCATGACGCTTGCGAGCTGGGCGCTGGCGGAGAAATATCTTGCGGAGCACCCGGGGTAGTATGAAATTATCTAACCGTATCAAATAATATTATTTATTATATTTGAGCATTAGAGAACAGTTTGGAAGATAAAAACTTAGGTCAAAGAACCATCAAAGACCTGAAACAGTTGTGGTTCGATTTCAGATGGGTTTACCCAAATGCCTTTAACAAAGTATTTGCTAACTGGCAGATTTCCCTTGCCTGCGTATTTATTATTTTATCCTCATTTTATCTGGATGGAGCCGTTACTTCACTTATCACCAGCTTAAAGAGCTCTGTGGTTGACAGGATATTTGAATTCGGAAATTGGTACGGACACGGAACAGCAACACTGTATCTGTTCCTCGGCTTATATATTATAGGACTTTTTTTTAATAAGGATAAGATCAAAGACACCGGACTGCTCATCGGCGAGACATTCATATTTGCGGGATTTATAACGCTTATTTTCAAATCGTTTTTCGGCAGATGGAGACCTTTTACAAATCACGGTGATTTTGCATTCTATGGTTTCACATGGTCCGATAATGACCACTTATCATTTACTTCGGGACATGCTAATGTTGCGTTTTGTTTATCGACTGTGCTTGCATCGACCACTGATAATATATATCTAAAAATATTCTATTATGCGCTTGCTGTAAATACGGGATTAAGCCGTATCTATCATGATCAGCACTGGCTGTCGGATGTGGTGATGGCTGTTATGATAGCATTGCTTATCAGCAAAGTACTTATTAGTTTTCACCGGGGAGAAGAAAAAACGCCGGTCAATATTGATTGACCTTATCTAATTTATTATAGTTATTATAGCATTTCGTGCAATCAGGAGGAGGAGGATTGAACGAATATATAGTATATTTCATTGTATGGACTGTTCTCGTTCTACTGCTTTCTTTTTTTATCAGGTTTATGATATCAAGAATAAGCAGGTCTGAAAATCAGGAGTCTAAAAACTCTCTTTTTACACTGCTTATGTTGATAGGTATTCCCTTAACATTACTGCTTCTGATCACCCCGATAGTAGTATTAGGGAGCGATAAGTCCCTGGGAGCGGAATATAAACTCCTTTTAATGTTATTTGCCGCATTAATTATAATATTTGTGTATTATGGGCACAGGAGAAAAATAATGAAATAAAGTTGAAATATTTAATTTTATTTCATTAAAAAAATCATTAAGTTATAATATCAAGTTATTTAAAAACTTAAATAATAAATAATATGACAAAAGAACAAATCATTACAAAGATTGCGGAAGATGCGAAAACCACAAAGGTCCAGGCTAAGAAAGCTTTAGTATCATTCATGGACTGTGTATCGAAGACCTTAAAAAAAGGTGAAAAGGTTTCATTGGTCGGTTTCGGTACATTCTCGGTTTCCAAAAGAAATGCCAGGGTAGGGAGAAACCCGAGAACCGGTGCAGAGATTCAGATCAAAGCGAGAAAGGTAGCAAAGTTTAAAGCCAGCAGACAGTTATCTGACTCGGTTAACTGATCCGGTTTAAGGAGAGATAGAGATAATTTCCTTACGGGTATAAAATACCTGTAAGAGACGATGTGTTTTATTTCAGTTTTGGTCCGGCAGGTTTAGAAGAACCGTTCGGGTCTGCTAATTTGCAAAACAAGGGGCTTGGAGCCCCTTGTTTATTATATGATAAGCATTAAATTCTGTTAACGCGTCAGTGATGATTTTTCTTTTTCTATTTTCTTCTGCACCTGAATGATCGCCTGCATAAGTGCCTCAGGACGGGGCGGGCATCCCGCTACATAAACATCTACCGGGATAAATTGGTCTATTCCCTGAACAACCGAATATGTCCTGTACATTCCGCCGCTGGATGTACACGCACCCATAGCGATGCACCACTTAGGGTCAGGCATCTGGTCCCAAATCTTTCTCACTACCCATGCCATCTTATATGTGACAGTACCTGCCACTATCATCAGGTCGGATTGCCTCGGTGAGAAACGGAACACCTCCGAACCAAATCGTGCAACATCGAACCTTGAGCTTGCCATAGCCATCATTTCTATCGCACAGCATGAAATTCCCATGGGCATAGGCCAGAGAGAATTTTTTCTGGACCAGTTGATTATCTCTTCCAGCTTCGTTGTGAAGAAGCCTTCGTTATTTAATGATGAATTTAAGTCTGCCATTGATAATTCAATTCCATTTTAATGCACCTTTGCGGATAATGTAAAGATACCCGATGATCAGGATGGCTATAAATACGATCATTTCTATAAGGGCGTACCAGAGTACCTCTCCTTCAAACTTCGAAAATACAACAGCCCAAGGATAAAGAAATATTATTTCAATATCGAACAGTATGAACAGCATGGCTGCCATATAATATTTAACGGAAAAGCGAGTGCGGGCGGTTCCAACCGGCTCCATACCGCTTTCATAGATAGAAAGCTTGACAGGATTAGGATTTCTGGGTCCGATAAACCTGGACACTAATACGCTTGCAATGCCGAAAATAACAGCAATGCACATTATCA
>JBEKSX010000089.1:0-12162 GCA_049516635.1 Ignavibacteria bacterium
TCTTGTAGTATCCGAACATGTATCCGATCTCTCTGCCGCCGACACCGATATCTCCGGCGGGGACGTCCCTATCCGGACCGATGTGCCTGAAGAGCTCTCTCATGAAAGCCTGGCAGAACCTCATAACTTCCTCGTCCGATTTTCCTTTGGGATCGAAATCCGAACCGCCCTTTCCTCCGCCCATCGGGAGCGTGGTAAGAGCATTCTTGAACACCTGCTCGAATCCGAGGAACTTTAATATGCCGAGATTTACCGAAGGATGGAATCTTAAGCCGCCCTTGTATGGACCGATAGCATTATTAAATTCAATTCTGAAACCTCTGTTTACCTGCACTTCGCCGCTGTCATCTACCCATGGGACTCTGAATATGATCAATCTGTCAGGTTCAACAATTCTTTCATAAATTTTTGCCTTCACAAACTCCGGATGCTTTTTCACTGTTGGTTCGAGTGTGGTCATAACTTCTTCTGCAGCCTGGATGAACTCCGGCTGGTTAGTATCTTTCTGCTTAAGTTTTGCAATAACATCACTGATGACTGACATAAATTTTAACTCCTTTAAATGAAATTAATTTTGTTTAATAAATATGAATTTAAGTAATTGATAAGAAAAAAGATTTGTATGATATGAGATGTATACTTTTTATTCAAACCCCAAAAAATGTTGAGCCGTTCTAAATCTAATCAACTAATTTAATTATAATTGCGGAAGTTTACAATCCAAATCCAAATATGCCAAAAATGTTAAAATTTCATCAAAATCCTTGGTAATAATTAACAAAATTAACGGTATTTACACCCTGAAACAATGACACAAATCATGTTTAATTATGATTTATGGCGTAGGTGAAAATGCCTGACTTATATTATTAGTCACAAAATCAACAATAGGGGTACTAATGCAAAAATTTTTACTCTTTCATTTCCACTGATTATCACAGCTATGCAATAATTTTTACCTTGAATAACGCAGATTGATATAGTATATTTGTATCTGAAAATTTTCCATGGTTCTTTGAAATATGAAAAATTCACAATTCGCTCCGCCAATGGCGGATCAACCAATGCACTATTAAATTACCTAACTTAAGCTGTCAAAAATGACTATTCCGGGTTGTTTTAGAGCCTGGGGTAACTAAGTTACCCTAACTTAAATTTCAAAAATGTGCCGATTCCTGTATATATTAGCAATATTTTCGGCTTAGGGGTAACTTAAGTTACCTAGGGTACCCTCAATTGTCAATGGTCAATTATCAATAAAATGAATCATATTTTGTCTCCCCTTAGCGGCCTGCCCGTCCGAAGGCGGGAAAGGGGAGAAGCGGCTTCAGCCGAGAGGGGTTCAATACTGGATTCCTGCCGGAGTCTACCCGCTGCAGGCGGGCAGGAATGACAAGTTTTCAGTACTAAGTAATCATTACTTAAGTAATCAAAAAATGGCGATTCTGGGCTTTCTTATTACTTCGCATTACTTAAGTAATGGGGGGGGTAATAAATTAAAAATTTAAAGTTTAAAATTAAAAATTGATAGAATTGAATAAAAAATTCAATTCAAGTCTATGACAAGGCTTTGACTGGAATGTGAAGTAAATTCCCTCTCTCCGTCAGAGGTTGAGATTACGCAGTTAATCAGGTAATCAATAAAATCAGAGAAATCTATGGTTCTGATTTTCTGCTCTGCTCTGGCGTTTACCCGGCAATGAGGAGGTTATAAAACCAATATCTTCTCATCGGTCATTTCCTTTATGGCATAGGCAACACCTTCCCTGCCAATACCTGATTCTTTGGTGCCGCCGTAAGGCATGGAATCCATGCGGTATGCAGAAGCATCGTTAATGACCACTCCCCCGGTGTGTATGTTATTATAAGCATAGAGCACGTGCTGCAGGTTATTCGTGAATACACCCGCCTGCAATCCGTAGCGTGAGTTGTTCACTTCCCGCACTGCCTCCTCGAAGCGGGTGAACTTATCGATTGTAATAACGGGAGCGAACACTTCGCTGCATTTCACATTCACATGGTTAGGAGCATTTTCTATCACCGTCGGCTGGAGCACAGCACCGTCCCGTGAACCGCCTGTGAGGACACCGGCTCCTGCGTCCCTTGCTTCGTTTATCCATGATTCGGCACGGATAGCGTCGACTTCGGTTATCATCGGTCCTACGATCGTATCTTCCTCGAAGGGATCTCCGAACTTGACATTTTTCACGGAGGCGATAAATGATTCACGGAATTTATCATAAATCTTTGCGTGGATGTAAACACGCTGGACGGATATACAGCTTTGCCCTGCCGATGAAAATCCCCCAATGATAATTTTCGGGACAGCACTATCGATATCAGTGTCTTCATCAATGATGACACCTGCGTTCCCTCCGAGCTCGAGTCCGATACGCTGACGGTTAATTTTCTTCTTAAGCTTCCACCCGATATCGGAACTTCCGGTGAAACTTATCATTTTTATCCTGTCATCGGAGACATGCTTATCAATTTCACTTCCTGAAAGCGGCAGTACGTTGATGGGACAAAAATCTATTCCAAGCTCAGCGCATGCCTCGTGGATTATGCGTCCGACCTGGATTCCGCATTGAAGCGAATTGGACGAAGGTTTAAGCATTATCACATTTCCGGAGGCAAGAGCGGGTGAGACTTTGTGAGCAACAAGGTTAACAGGGAAATTCCACGGAGTAATGCCGAGTATCAGACCCAGCGGGAACCGCCTGACGAGACCCATTTTATTTTCGGAGCCCTTTAGCAGGTCAAGAGAAATAACCTCTCCGTTAATGCGTGTACACTCCTCTGCTCCCAGACGGAATGTCAGCACAGCCCTGTCGATCTCGACCAGGGAGAATTTGATGGGTTTGCCCGTTTCGGTTGTGATAAGCTTTGCAAGCTCGTTCTTTCTCTCCTTAAATTTTGCAGAAACCTTGAACAGCAGTTCTGCTTTTTTGTACGCCGGGAGATTTTTATAATGTGCGAACATCTTGACCAGATAGTCAGCTGAGATATTGAAATGAGACTCATCAGGAATGTATATCTCCGAAGCAGTTTCATTTGTATATGGATTCGTGATTCTTTTTACCTTATTCGAATCCGAAAAACGGTTCTCGATCAAAAATTTTTGGGGCATTGATGAATTGCGTTATTTTTGAAAATCCATTAAGATATACTCAAAATTACCGGTTTTGAAGTTTATATAAAGTTCAATTCCACAGTTTTAGGCTGGAACTAAAAACAGAACTATTCGGGTTGATAAATTATTAATTCCCATATATTTTACATATTGGGTAAAGTATACATAAGAGTCGATTATTATTAAAAAAACAGCAAGAATGAGAAAAAATATTACCTTATTATTACTTATAATATGTCTGCTGCCGTTATTTAAAACTTACTCACAAAACCCGGGGGTCATAACGGGTGAAGTGATGGATAAGAAAACACAGTCTTATCTTTCGGACGTTATCGTGAAGGTCAGAGACATCGAGCGTTCTGTTAAAACAAATTCAGAGGGAAAGTTTGAGATCAATGATATTCCCGCAGGAACGTACATAGTGGAGTTCACTAACGTTGCATATAAAACATACATCGAAGACAACGTGGTAGTAACACCGGGTAGGGTGAATCAGCTGATGATAGAGCTTGAAAATATCTCTACTGAGGAAGTTACGGTTGAATCACCGCGTTTCCAAAAGCCGGAAGGTGTTACAACTTCGTTCAACTCACTTTCATTCGAAGAACTGCGGAGGACTCCGGGCGGGTTGGAAGATATCGGCAGGGTAATACAAACGCTGCCAGGTGCAGCTATTATTAATGACGGAAGGAACGATCTCATTGTCAGAGGAGGCTCTCCGTCGGAGAACCTGTTTATTGTTGACGGATTCCTGGTAAATAATATTAATCATTTCGGTTCCCAGGGAGCTACAGGGGGACCGATAAGCATAATAAATCTCGATTTTGTGAACCAGGTGGATTTTCTTACCGGCGGATTCAGTGCAAGATACGGGGACAGGCTGTCATCTGTTGAAGACATAAAACTAAGAGAAGGGAATTCGGAAAAATTTTATGGAAAGATAAATTTAAGCGGAATAGGATTCGGCGGTAACGCCGAAGGACCTTTGCCCTTCAATAAGAATGGAAGCTGGCTGGTTTCGGTGAGGAGGAGCTACCTGGACCTGGTCTTCAACGCGGCAGGATTCTCGTTCGTACCCGAGTATACGGATTTCCAGGGGAAATTTCATTTTCATATCGGAGATAAAAATTTCATCAATTTCAACACACTCGGTGCCCTTGATAAAGTGAGATTTAATAACAGCACTGAACAAAACAAACAGGATAATGAAAGGATTTTATCCAATAACCAGAACAGCTACTCATCGGGAATAAGCTGGAAGTCACTGCTTTCGTCCCGTTCGTTTTCGCTCGTAACGCTTTCTAGGAATTTTGTTAATTACTCATTTTCACAGAGGGATAATAATTTCGTAAATATATTTAATGATAATTCCAAAGAGGGTGACGTTCAATTAAAAGCCGAATATTTTTTAAAACCGTCCAACAATTCTTACCTTTCGATCGGAGCCGGAGCACAGACGATCAAGCTGAATTATGATATCACCAAAGCTGCAGATACCTTAGACTATATAGATCCGAATACAGGCAGCAGGATCATCGTACCTCCCCTCTCGGTACTGGAAGATAAGAGAACCTATAAGGCATTTGCGTATACTGAAATAATTAATACATTCTTTGAAAGATTTAAGCTGACGGTTGGATTAAGATATGACTATTTTAATTTGATCCAGGATAAGAATTATTTTTCACCAAGAACGAGTTTAGCTATAACACTGAATCCTAAGATCTCGCTCAATCTCGCATACGGAATATTTTACCAGTCACCCTCATATATCTGGCTTGCGGGTTCTCCTGCGAACACCGGGCTTAGTGATATTCGCTGCGATCATTATATAGCCGGAATAGAATACATTTTCGGAGAGGGTACAAGATTAACCGTTGAGTATTATTACAAAAGATACAGGTACTATCCCGTCAGTCTTATCAGACCATACCTGATACTTGCCAATAACGGCGGATTTGAGAACCAGAACACGTTTGGTCTAGAACCGCTTGTCAGCCAGGGTACAGGCATATCTAAAGGTGCGGAGGTGTTCCTTCAGAAGACTTTAACAAATAGGTTATACGGGACATTCAGCTTCTCATACTGCGATGCAAAGTATAGGGCTTACGACGGGGTTGAGAGGCGATCAGATTATGACAATAAATTTATTTTGAACATAGGAGGAGGTTACAAAATAGGAAAAACCTGGGAAGTAAGTGCGAAATTCCGTTTATCCGGTGGGAGACCATACACCCCGATAAATCCTTACGATGGTTCAATTGACTACACACAATATAATACACTCACCCTGCCTGCCTATCACCGCCTTGATGTACGGGTTGAGAAAAGATGGGATTTCAAGGCATGGAGCCTTACCACCTATATTGACATAGAAAATATTTACAACAGACAGAATGTATACGAATATAGATGGGACAAATATACGAACCAGATCGTAACTGATAAGAACCTCGGTATATTGCCTACGGTTGGTGTTAGTGCTGAATTCTAAAATTAATAATGTTCTCAGTGCAATCTTTTATCCTTAAAGAATTTCCATATCTCTTCAGATGCATTTATTTGTTTTGTGGTTCTGCCGATGAACAATTTGGGCAGGTACGGCCATCCGCCGGGCCAGGTGTGACCACCGCCCTCGATGTACCAGAAAATAACGGGAGAATTTCCGTTCACATCGGAATATGTATTTTTTATTGCGCGGGTATCGTCATCAACGCTGTCAACAATTGAAACCGCTGAATCGAAAGTACAGCTATCTTTAATGCACCAGTACTTCACGCATTTTTCGACAGAGATAACCTCACCTCTCTTCCCTATTATCTGCCCCCCTTCGAACGGAACAAGAGGGTCTTCGTTTCCGAAAATTAACATTACCGGAATTATCCGCAAGGGTATACAATGTTCAACCTGGAATGGTGTCATACTTGCAGCTACGGGTGCTATAGCCGCAATCTTACCGGATAATTCGCATGCCAGGCGGAAGCTCATTATACCACCGTTCGAGATACCCGTTACGTAAATCCTATTTGAATCTATGTTAAATCTTCTTATCAGTGTATCGATCAGCATCGAAAGGAATCGTACATCGTTTACTTCAATTCCGTTATGGGTTTTTTTTGCCAAACTTCTTCCATCGTTCCATTGTTTATCGATACCATTGGGATACACAACAAAGAAATTATTGGCATCTGCGACATCGTCAAAACCGGAAAGCTTCACCATGCCCTTTCCCTTTCCCCCGCCACCATGAAGTGCGATGACCAGAGGAAGCTTTCCGGAACCGGAAAAGCTCTTCGGCGCATGGACCAGGTATGTTCTTTCAATTCCATCTATTAAGATACTATCGGCAAAGAGCAAAGGGCAGAATAACAGGGGTATAACCAGGATGAGAAAGAAAAAATATTTCATAATTTATTTATCAATATATTCAATATGATAATCGAGAAGCATTATTTTAAGGTCAAAATTAGGAAGAATATTAATTTCAATCAACTACTTGAAGATAGCAAACCAAAGAATAAGCTCAAAATCTCAAATATTCCAGCTTTTCTTGCAGGCAGATGAAAGAGTTATTGAAAACATAGAGGTTCTTAAAAAAAGGATAATATTCTGAAATATGTCAATAAATCAGGCATATTGCAATTTGCAGAATAATATTTTATATTACATTAGGTGGAGTATTAAAGAGAATTCAAATTAACCCCTTGAATAATTTCAAAATTAACTCCTCGCTTCTAAAAAGAAATCTATGAAGAATCTATTCTTATTGATAGTTTCTTACACAACATTACATACTTGTCGCCTGTATTTACTAACTTTAACAACTTGAACAATGGATAATTTTCTTACCGAGATAGGTTTATCCGGCCCGAAACATAAATCATCGATCTTCGAAAAAGTATGGGATTCATCGGCAGATGGAATGAGGATAACAGACCCGGAAGGGATAATGTTATATGTAAATGAAGCTTTCTGCAAGATGGTTGATAAAGATAAAGGTTTGTTAATCGGACAGCCTCTCCAAATCATTTACAGGAAAGACACACAGGAAGACGTATCCAGACAGTATAAAGAAAATCATTTCTCTCAAAAGCTGCAGTTACGGACAGAAAGGGAGATAGAATTGTGGAACGGTGAAATAATAGATGTTGAATTATCAAATTCGTTCATCATTCTGGAAGATAATAAACGGGTAGTGCTGAGCATATTCAGGGACATCACAGAACGCAATAAAATGGCAGAAGACCTGTACGAATCCCGCCAAATGCTCCAGCTGGTTCTGGACAATATACCGCAACGAGTATTCTGGAAAGACACAAATTCCGTATACCTCGGATGCAATAAGCACTTCGCCGAAGATGCCGGGCTCAAAGATCCTCATGAAATAATAAGCATGAATGATTTCGAGGTCAGCTGGAAAGAAACAGCAAATTTATACCGAGCTGATGACAAGCTTGTCATGGAAACTGATACAGCTAAGATCAATTACGAGGAACCTCAAACGAGACCGGATGGCGAACTCCTTTACCTGAGAACGAGCAAAGTGCCGCTGCATGACAAAGCCGGGAGGGTGATCGGCATACTGGGTTCATATGAAGATATCACCGAAAAAAAGCGTGCCGAGGAAAAACTGCGAATGCTTTCGTGTGCAGTTGAACAAAGCCGCAGCTCGTATGTGATCACCGATACAGAATGCAGGATCGAATATGTTAACCCTGCTTTTACCGAAATAAAGGGATATTCATCAGAAGAAGTGATAGGCGATACGCCCAGAATATTGACTACAGGCGCAACTACTGAAGAGATATATAATGAGTTATGGAATACCATCAAGAGCGGAGGCGAATGGCGCGGAGAACTACAGAACATAAAAAAAGGCGGTGAATTGTACTGGGAATTTGTGATAGTATCACCAATTAAAAATGAGGAAGGGGTGATCGAACATTTTCTTATTGTTCAGGAAGATATTACGGAAAAGAAAATAAAGGACGATCAGCTCAGGAAAGCAGTAAAGGAAAAGGAGGTAATGTTAAGCGAGATACATCACCGCGTTAAGAATAATTTACAGATAATTTCCAGCCTTTTAAAGCTTCAATCAGGTTATATAAAAGACCCTGCAGCTCACGAATATTTCCAGATTAGCCAGGACCGTGTTAAAACAATGGCTCTGATACATGAACAACTTTATAAATCATCGGAACTAAGCAGGATAAATTTCAACGAATATCTACGCCAGTTAACAGTTCATTTATTGCAATCATACGGTATCAGTCCTCACAAATGCAGTTTATCTGTTAATATAAAAGACATATATCTCGGAATAGATACGGCTATTCCCTGCGGGCTTCTCACCAACGAACTCATCACAAATTCATTGAAGCATGCATTCCCGGGTGATAGGAAAGGTGAAATCAATATAGATATGACATCAAATCCCGATAACATGTGCACGCTGATAGTAAAGGATAATGGTATCGGAATACCGGATGAAATAGATTTTAAAAGATCACACACACAGGGTATGCAGCTGATAATGACACTGGCAAAACAACTTGAGGGAGAGATCGAAATAGATAAGGAGGATGGGACGAAAGTCACAATAGTATTCCCGGCAGGTGCTTATAAACCGAGAATCTAACTAAAGAATATTAAAAAATAGTAAGCTCGTGATATTATAAAATGAAAATTATGAAAATGAAAGACTATGATACAGAATGAAATGGATAAAATATATAAAAGAGTCCCTCTAACGAAAATTCCCTGGAATATTGAGACCCCTCCAAAAGCTTTGGTAAAATTGATCGAGAGTGGCAAAGTTCTGCCATGCAGGACCATTGATCTGGGATGCGGTGCCGGAAACTATGCAGTATATCTGGCAAGTAAAGGATTTGATGTTACAGGCATTGATATCTCCTCAACAGCCATCGCACTGGCAAAAGAGAATGCAAAGAAGAAGGGTTTAAGGGTCAAATTTATTACCGCTAATGTTCTCGGAAAATTAGACAGTATCAAAAGAACTTTTGACTTCGCTTACGACTGGGAGGTACTGCACCACATATTCCCCGATAAGAGAAAAAGATATGTTAAGAATGTACATAAAATTTTAAGTCCAAAAGGAAAATATCTTTCAGTATGTTTCAATGATAAAGATACACAGTTCGGCGGGTCAGGTAAATTCAGAGAAACCAGACTCGGAACAGTATTGTATTTTTCTTCAGAAGATGAATTGAAAGTACTATTCACACCATATTTCAAAATAATGGTAGTAAAAACCATAAAGATAAAAAGTCCGTTAACTTTTCATTATGTTAATTACGTCTTCATGGAGAAGAAAGAATTTCATTTTACAAACTAAACCGTAAATTCAACATGAATTCCCTCTGCATAGAACTTAAAACAACCTGTAATTCCTGCGGTAACCCGCTCCCTGTAAATGCATTTACAAATGAAATCACATGCCCGTCATGCAGTAACGTAAATAAATTCGATCTTGATTTATGGAAAAACCTGCTGGAAGAAGCCACAAAAGATGCCCGCACTTTCGCACCCGACGAAGGACGTAATTCTCAGATTATGACGGGCGGCTCTTCATTTAATATAATGTACGGAAATCAAAATCCGCGTTGCGGTAAATGCAAAACTCCGATTCCGCTGGATGACCCCGAGAAATTATCAATAACTCCTCATTACAGCTGCACAAATTGCGGCAATATTATTTTTATTCGTAAGGGCACAGATTTGAAGGGAATGTTTTCCAGCTTTAAATATTTTTTTGGCGAAGATGAATCAATGATAGATAAAAGTGCACAGGCAAATCAAACAATGGAGCAAACCGAAGAGAATAAACCAAAGCCGATTCTTTTCACATGCCCATCTTGCGGCGGAAATCTGAAAATCGATGGCTCCGAAAGAACTATCACCTGTTCATTTTGCGATTCAAGCATTTACCTTCCCGATGATTTGTGGCATCGCATGCATCCCGTGAAAACCGTTAGCCGATGGTATATATTAATGGACGATTCAGCTTTACCGATGGAGTGGGAATCTTTGGATGATGTTGTCATGGATGAAAACGGCACTATTTATTACTGCGGAGCGGATTCTCTTGATAGTAGATTTACCCTGGCAGCTTTTGATACAAACCTGAAGAAAAAATGGGCACGATACGATTACAAAATTGAAGAGAAAAGTGCATCTCTCTCGTATAATGCCGGTAAACTATTACTCTGGAGTAAAGATAATAAGCTAGTTTACAAATTATCTGTGAAAGACGGAAGTATAATTGAAATGATTCCGGATAAACCGAAAGTTGAAAACTCATTTACAATGAACGGTGCTGATTCTCTCACTTTCTGCCCGGATGATTCAATTCTTGCAGTAAAAGCCGGAAAAATATCGAGATTTGATATTAATAATAATCCCTTGCCTTTATGGTCGGGCAAGAGTTCGCATGATGGATTCTTTTCCAAATTATTTAGCCATAGTAATGATGATGTCAGTCCCTGGATTAACGATTTAAAAGATTATCCTGATGAAGTGGATGCATCCGACTGCATTATTAACTCCGGTTGGGATGGTTATATTTATTTATTTAACAAATATTCAGATTGTTATCTCGCTAAATATAAAAATTCGGGCGAAAAAGTTTACTGCATAAAGCTGGATTTCGAACAGTGCGATGGAAAACCATGTTCGGATTCCACCGGCAATGTATATGTTCTGGGTAAAGATAAAACCAATATAAACAAAGTTGTGAAAGTTTCTCCTGATGGAAGGGACGTTAAAACAATTATTTCGGGCATCTTACCCAGTAAAGATTATGATAATTTCGAAGCAATTACAGTTTCAAAAAATGGTGAGATTTATGTGTTTGGAGATGATTCATGCTTCAAAGCTTTTGATAATAGTTATAAAGAAGTGAAGTAATACAGAATTGTGACGCTTTCCCCATTAGTATATGGCAAGAATCTTTTATTCGTGGAGCTAAGGAGGATCGAACTCCTGACCTTCTGAATGCCATTCAGACGCTCTCCCAGCTGAGCTATAGCCCCAAATTTAATATTTTAACAATTTTAGCTAATTTTAATCTGAATTTCAAACCAATTCTGTATTAATTGAAAAAGTTCTCTCCTGGAATACCATGAGTCAGGTTAAAAAAAAAGCAAGGGCTTGCGCCCTTGCCATCTACTAACGGGGGATGGTAGTTTATTTTGGAAGGGAATCTTATTTTAGCAATATCATTTTCTTGATATCGGTATAACTCTCCGTCTCCAGCTTATAGAAATAAGCCCCGCTTGCATAATTTGTGGCATTCCACAGTATATCATAACTGCCGGGCTCTTTTCTCTCATTCACAAGCACCTCTACTTCCCTGCCGAGTAGATCAAATATTATTATCTTGACACGACTCGTCTTCGGTATATCATACTTGATAGTCGTCGACGGGTTGAACGGGTTCGGATAGTTGTCATAAAGCTTAAATATCGTTGGGATTGTTGCAATCTTACCGCTTATCCCTGTGACCGGCGGACATGGCGGGGTCGGATTGGTCCTTGCCCATCCGGGTGTTGAGGTTGAACCGTAAGTCAGCTGCGTCAGTGAATCAAACATCACCGATGTATATCTTATAGTATCACAAGTTGTTACGGTTGTATCTATCCTGTTGAATCTTATTCTGCCTATCAAATAACTGCCTGGCGCCAGCGTACAGCACGGGTTCGAAGGGCTGTGTGTTATGTTCAGGCTTATCGCCGTACCCCCGTTTATCGAAGTTGTTGTCATTGGCGAATAGTTAACGCTGTTCAAGCATGTAAGTGCTGAATCTACCGGATTATCGGGGTGTACCGTCAATCCGTTTGCAGGTACTGTATGAAAATCTACCCTCAGATTACACGAACCGACTTTCCAGGTCTGACCTGCAGGTACTGTTGCCACTACATCAAATTTAAAAAACCCGCTTCTAACTCCGGGGTTAGTAAGTGCTATGGTAACTTTGATCTGTGAATAGGCAAAACCTGATACAAACAGGC
>JBEKSX010000090.1:0-11822 GCA_049516635.1 Ignavibacteria bacterium
CGATTATTGTTAATAACGGATGTTCTGCACGGTAGGTATCCCACAGAGAAAAGACCGTGTAATTGGTGAAACCTACTGCTTGATGTATATTCAGATCTGTTCCGCGGAATTGCCCGTCCACATCGGTGTAAACGTTTGGACACAGCATACTATGATATAGCGCGGAATAAAATATCATTTTGTTAACGCTGTTATCATCATTTACAACTATCTTTCTCAATTCAGTATTCCATTTATCTTTAGCCTGCTCTCTTATTTTATCGAAGTCCCAATCATGAATTTCTGCATCGAGATTCTTTAAAGCTCCGTCAATGCTGACAGCGGAAATCCCTGTCTTAACATATATAATTTCATTTTCTTTCGTATCGAAGCTCACAAGAGCTTTTATATTCTTGCCTTCAGCATTGGTAATTTCCGATACATTCGTATCATTCTGTGAAATTAAAACTTTCTTAAAAGGCTTGGAGAACTTCATCACGAAATACACATATTTATTCTGTGCCCACCCTCTTGTACGGTGCATTCCTCTCACTTCGTTATTTCCGATCACTTCGATGGATGATTCTATCACTTCCTCCCTGTGTTTCAGGTCGATAATAAAACCTGCTTTATCGCTTTTTGGAAATGTGTACCTGTGAAAACCTGCCCGCTGTGTAACGGTCATATCTGCTCTTACATTGTATTTATCAAGATACACAGAATAAAATCCGGGCGAGGCAAACTCTTTCACATGGCTGAATGAAGATGCATAATCATAATTGGCAAACTTTACATCTCCGACTACCGGCATTATCAGTATATCGCAATAATCGGGCACACCCGTGCCGCTCAAATGCATATGCGAAAAACCGTAGATAATGCTGTCCGAATAATGATACCCTGAACACCCGTCCCACCCTGTCAGGCGTGTATCGGGACTTAGCTGGACCATCCCGAACGGCAGGCTGGCTCCCGGATATGTATGTCCGTGCCCTCCCGTTCCGATGAACGGATTTACATATTGTGTGAAGTCCATTTTGTATTTATTGGATTGAGAATAAGAAAATGATAAAAAAATGAATAATGAAATAATAGAAATTAATTTTATATTCATGTATGTACCTTTACTTTTCAAATGTATCGTACAGAGAGGTTAGTTTAATTTGATGTTTTTCCACACCGCCTGTTAAAAATTCCTCCGGCATTTTAATACGAACCGTCTCACCCGGCAGAATATCAAAATAATTATTCGATAGATTTTTATCTATATCTTTAATATACAGATGAACATTCTTTGCCAATTTTTCCGATGTCAGTACAAGCTCACCGGATAATTTATCATATTTATATTTTATATCGGGAGAAGTCAGTTCAAGCTCCTTCGGGGGAACAAAATAATATAAGTTTTTATATTCTGCACTATCGCTGCATACCAATTCTGCGGAAAGAACTATATTGTTCAACCTATGGGCTCTCAATAAATCCGTTTTATATATCTTAAAATAAACCTCGCTTGTGTTCCCGGTAATTGAAACAGGAATTTCATTATTCCACAATATATTTCCGTCAAAGTCCAGTAATTTCATCTTCAGTTCTCCCTTCGCAAGCTGCATTCTATCTGAAACGATATAAACTTTTAAAGAATCATTATCTTGCTTTACAGATATTAAAATATCCCGATAAACCTCCTTAGCAAAATACTGAAGCGCTTTCCATCTTCCATAATAGTCGATGCCGGACCATGTTACTCCCGGCCAGCAATCGTTTAACTGCCAGTACATTGTCCCCCAGCAATAGGGCTTCGCTCTCCTGTGAGCTTCTATAGCCCGCTTTACACCGTATGCCTGCAGTAATTGACTTACATACACATAGCTTTCAAGATCCTTCGGCTGGTTGTACTCGCGTTCCATATAAGTCTGTATCGTCTCATATCCGGTTGGATGTTTCTCGTGCGCCTTCATTACAGGTGAATACAGGTAACGGTCTTCAGGCAGAGTGAATTGCTCTATAGTTTTCATATCGGGAAATGATTGGAAGCCGTACTCGCTCATGAACCGCGGGACCTTCTTCTCATAGATTTCGAACGGTTCCATTCCCCACCACACGCCCCAGTAGTGCGAATCCCCCTCCTTCATCGCTTCCGGATGTCCCCACCCTATCTTTGGTGAGGTGGGAATGTAAGGAATATAAAGGGAATCGGGTCTATTGATCCACCAGGGTATAATGGAATCGAATAATTTAGTATAATTAGCCCAAATATTCTCCGAATCCTCCGCAGAATAATTAAATTCTTTCTGCCAACCCCAGTTATGCCAGCCCTCGTCAATTTCATTATTCCCGCAAAATAGAGCCAAACAGGGGTGTTGTGACAATTTTATTGCGTTTCCCCAAGTTTCACCGCTAATATGAGTTTTATAAAAATTGTCAATATCAGGATATAGAGCATTAGCGAGCATAAAATCCTGCCAAACCATAATACCTTTCTCATCGCATAGGTCATAAAATTCATCATTTTCATAAATACCACCGCCCCAAACCCTTAACATATTAAAATTTGATTCTTTTACATCATTTATTATTCTTTTATAATTATTTATTGATACACGGGGAATAAAATTATCTTGTGGTATATAATTCGCGCCTTTAATAAAAACGGGAACACCATTTAACTTAAAATAAAAACTCGATCCGATCGAATCTTCTTCATTTACCAGTTCGATCTTTCTTAAACCAAGCCTAAATTTATATTCATCAATTTTTACTTTATTATTTCTCAGAACCACTTTAAAATTGTATAGATATGGTTCTCCCAATCCATTACACCACCATAATTTTGGATTCTTAATCTCAATTGAAAACTTTTCATGAAAATTACCAAAAGGATTTGTATCGCTTATCAAATCACCAATTTTTTCCTCCTTTTCATATATGAGTATATCCGATGAATTGAATAGCTCTATTCTATATAGACCTGAATCAGGTACTTGCAAAACTATTTCAATATTTATCAGTGCTTTTTGTGTATCCAATTCTGAAATTTTATATTTTACAAAATCTATCATTGCTTTTTTCCAGATTTCAATATAGATCGGTCTCCATATCCCACATGTTAAAAATCTTGGCCCGAAATCCCAGCCGTATTGATATGCAGCTTTTCGTGTGAAAATTCTTTCTCCACCCGGTAATTGAGGAATTATCTTAAATCCTTTTGCTTTTTTGATCGGGGATTCGAAAAGTATCTTAATAATATTTTTACCTTTCTTAAAATCTGATTTGCTATTACATGTTAGTGACTCAAACATATTATCAATACTTCCCCACGAATGGTCATTAATATATATTGTAGCATATGTGTCAAGTCCTTCAAATTTTATATCAATATTATAGTTATCATTAATTGTATCACTGATATAAAACTCTGTTTGATACTCCCAGTCCTCATTCTCTATCCATTGCAGGTCTTTTTCATTATCCCTGTAAAAAGGATCGGGAATTACTCCATTG
Organism: Ignavibacteria bacterium; assembly: GCA_049516635.1. GTDB lineage: Bacteria > Bacteroidota > Ignavibacteria > Tepidaquicellales > OLB5 > JBEKSX01. The sequence goes on from JBEKSX010000090.1 coordinate 3,484, forward strand.
TTATACAGGTCGGTATGCACAGTTCCGGGGACAGTTGCAGGGAGCCATTTACTATCACCTACCTTATGGAATTCCCAGTTATCGTTGAGGTAGATCCTGTCGAGAGCAAGGAAAGAATTACAGGAGAGAATAAAAAGAAATATTATAAATATTTTTTTCATTCTATTGTAATCTCATCTACAAAAAGCCATGCGGAATGTCCTTCCCCGGGTTTGCCTGATGGTACCATACCAAAGTTTTCTGCAGCTATCCTTACATATCTCGCAGAAACCTCACCAATTTCTATTTCGATTTCTCTTTTCATTTCGGCGATTTCACTTTCCTGTACATCTTTGACCTTTGTGAAATTTATCCCGTCATCGGAAATATAAAGCTCAACTTTTTTCGGCAGATATATCCAGCTTCCGTCATCGTTCAGAACATCTATCGAAACCTTAGAGAACGATTCTGTTTTCCCGAGATCAATAACAGCATCGCAATCCGTACCTTTGAATCCGAGCCATTCTTTACCGTACCAGGGTATCATTCCCTTTATTCCATCCACCAATGTAAATGATCCGCCGTAATTATATCTGTTATCGGGTGGATCTTTTAATGTAATAGATTTACCGGTTACTTTATTGATGTAGAATTGTTGTTCAATGATATTGCTCTTTCGAACATTATTTTCAAAATATGCTGCTTTGATAAGTGCGTTCTTCGTTATTTTGATAGGTGAAGTATAATTGAAAGAACTTAGCGTAGGTTCGGTACCATCAATTGTATAGTATATCTTCCCATCAGTGAAATCCGATCCAAGTGTAAGCGAAATTCCATTCTTTGTATCCAGCGGACCGGTTGATGTTTTCATTTCATAAATAGCTCTGGAATAATTTATTCCTAACTTATCCAGTAAAGCGAAATGCTGAATTAACCGTTTCTTGAAATTATCATAATTTCTCTGCTCTTTAGGAGACCATAAGACCTCTGACAGGGCACATACACGGGGAAAGACCATATATTCGACCTGCCCGGCAGCGGGTATATATTCTGTCCAGACATTACCCTGCGCTCCCAGAATATGTTTTTGTTCTTCCTGTGTTAACGAATCCGGAGTGGGCTCAAAGGAATATACTTTTTCTACAGGTGTATAGCCGCCGATCGCAATTGGTTCGAATTTAGGATTTCCCTGGTAGTGATCGAAATAACAATATCCTCCGGGTGTCATTACTACATCGTGGTTCTGCCTTGCTGCTTCTATTCCGCCCTTGGTACCCCGCCATGACATTACAACTGCATTCGGAGCTAACCCGCCTTCAAGTATTTCATCCCAACCGATCATTGTTCTGCCCTTTGAATTAATAAATTTTTCTATCCTGCGGATAAAATAACTTTCCAGTTCGTTTTCATCTTTCAATCCTTCTTTCTTCATCAATTCCTGGCAATCCTTGCATTGCTTCCAACTGTCCTTTGGAACCTCATCACCTCCGACATGTATGTATTTACCCGGAAATAATTCCATCACTTCTGTCAGCACATCCTCCAGAAATTTGAATGTCTCTTCTCTGGGACAATACACATCCTCGAATACACCCCATTCATTCGCTACTTCAAAAGGTCCTCCGGTACATGAATATTCAGGATATGAAGCGAGCGCCGCCAATGAATGACCGGGCATTTCTATTTCAGGAACGATGGTTATATATCTCTTCTCCGCATACTCGACTATTTCCTTAATATCATCCTGCGTATAATAACCGCCGTATCTTGTGCTGTCATACCGGTGAGGAAACTGGCTGTAATGTCCGATCAATGTCCCATTCCGCCATGACCCGATCTCAGTCAGCTTGGGATATTTCTTAATTTCTATCCTCCATCCCTGGTCATCGGTCAGATGCCAGTGAAACATGTTCATCTTATACAGTGCAAGAAAATCAATGTACCGTTTAATGAACTCTTTAGGAAAGAAATGCCTGCTTACATCCAGGTGCATACCGCGCCATTTATAACGTGGGTAATCGCGGATCTCCATACACGGTACTTCTATACTATCGGTCTTCTCCAATGGAAGTAATTGTATTATGGTTTGCAGTGCATGAAATAAGCCTGCCCCATCGCCAACTGCATTAATAGAATTCGGCGTAATCACCAGATAATAGGATTCGGGTTCTGCTTTGTCATATACAGCATCGGAAAGACTTATAAAATTATTTTGAGCACCTGATAACAGTTCTACACTAAGCTCTATACCGTAGTTTCTAAAAATATATTCTTTAAAAATCTCCGCACTCGAATATGCAGAGGAATCATTAACGATGATAACAGTAGAGTCCGTTATCATAAATGATCCTGCTTCGCGGGTTACAGAAGCAGGATAGGGTATCAAAGTAAATTCATTTTGAGCGAAGGTTGATGAAGGGTCATAAAGCATGATCATAAAAAGTAATATAAAGATTATTTTCATATTTAGAACCAAATAAGTTTTATATAGAGAAGAGAATAATAACCTATTTAATATCTTTCCAGATAAGTGCACTTGCACCCAGTACTGCGGCATTTTTACCTTCGAGAGCTGAAGGAATTAATTTCACTTTGTCCTTGAAGATATTCAGCATATACTCTTCCATATACTTTTTGGTCGGTTTGAATATATATTCTCCCGCGAGTGCCAGCCCGCCGAAAAGTATTATAGCTTCAGGACTCGTAATTGCAACTGCATCAGCAAGACTCCTGCCGAGTATCCTGGCAGTATAATCAAACGCAACCAGGGCAAGTTCATCTCCCTGCATAGCCGCATCGTGAATTAGTTTTGATGTGATGTTATGTTTATCCTCATTCCTTAGGAGGCTGGGCTTATTGGAATTCTTAAGCATTTCTTTGACCGTGCGAACTATCCCAGATGCTGATGCATATTGTTCGAGGCACCCTTTCCTACCGCATTTGCAGTCTCTCCCGTCAGGGACGGCAATGGTATGCCCCAGCTCTCCCGCAAAACCGTCATGACCGTATATCATTTCGCCATTTGAAACGAATCCGCTCCCGAGTCCCGTGCCGAGAGTTACGAGAATAAAATCCTTCATCCCCTTGGCGGCACCATATATCATTTCACCGATAGCTGCCGCGTTAGCATCGTTCGTAAGGATGACAGGGTAATCGAAGTGTTCCTTGAACAACTCTGCAAAATGGATCACACCCTTCCATCTCAAATTGGGGGCGAATTCAACGGTGCCTTTAAAATAATTTCCGTTCGGAGCGCCGATACCTATCCCCTTAATTCTTAATTCTGAACCCGTCTTAGAAATTAATTTTTTTATTTCTTTTGCAAGTTCATCTACATAATCCTTCACATTTTCGTGCGTATCCGTGCGGATGGAACCGTCAGCGAGAACGTTACCGTCTTTATCAACTATTCCATACACGGTATTCGTACCTCCTATATCTATACCGATAGCTGTTTCAATCATGAGAAACCCTCACTCTCTTTCTATAACCGGATAGACCGTAAAATATCAAATACAAATAAGCTAATAACGGTACAAACAGCGAAATATGCACTCCCGAAGCATCCGCCAGAGCACCCTGAAGCAGAGGTAATATTGCGCCGCCGACTATCATCATCACCAGCAGTGATGAACCCTGGGATGTATATTTATCCAGTCCAGCAATAGCAAGTGTAAAGATATTCGACCACATGATGGAATTAAACAAACCTATCGAAAGCATGGACCACATAGCTAATCTGCCGTCCGCGAATATTCCTATCAGCAAAAGTGCCATCACAAAAAATGAAAATATAGTAAGTGTTCTTGCAGGAAGAGACCTGCCGAGAATGAACGCAAAATAGTTTACTGCAAGATAGATAAGAAAGAACCAGACCATTGTGAATTCCAGCTTTGTGATCAAGAAAATTATAAGAAATAATACAACCGCAACTCCTACCATCGAAAAGTATTTCTTAAATCCTTTGGTCTCACTCAAAGATATGGAACCCATGAACCTTCCTATCATTGCACCGCCCCAGTAGAACGCAAGGAATTTACTCGCATCGGCTTCCATCATTCCTGCAACATCAGGGAGCTTCAGATAAGCTACTAGATTGCTTCCCACCGAAACCTCCGCTCCCACGTAGAAGAAGACCGCAAAGATACCGAAGAGTAAATTCAAATGTTTCAGCGCTTCGGGTTTCCGTTCTATCTTCTCATGCACTGCAAAAGAAGGTAAATGCGAGAACCTGATCAGCAATGCGAGAAGCAGGAATGCCGAGCCGAAAATAAAATAAGGTATCTTTACGGAATTCGCACCGGGATTATCTATGGTCAGAAAATATTTGAATATCAAATAACCGCCGATAACCGGGGCAATTGTATGACCGAATGAATTAAATCCCTGTGATAGGTTCAGCCTGCTGGACGCAGTTTCCGGCTTGCCGAGAAGAGCAACATAAGGGTTTGCGGCTATCTGCAAAATGGTCAGCCCAAGACTTATACAGGCAAGTGCACCAAGAAAAAAACCGAACAATTGATAATGCGCTGAAGGATAGAAAAGAAAACATCCCGCCGCCGAGAGAATGAGACCGGCCATAATGCCGTTTTTATACCCTATTTTCGAAATGGGGTCTCCGATAGTTACCGATGATATAAAGTACAGCAAAGAACCTATAAAATAAGCCCCAAAGAAGGAAAATTGCACAAGATTTGCCTGAAAATGCGAGAGCTGAAAAACACCCTTGAGATAAGGTGTAAGTATATCATTTAGGCTGGTGATAAATCCCCACATGAAAAATAATGTTGTGATAGTTATTAACGGGGATATATGTGATCTTACCGGATAATTATTATCTGTTCCTGTAGTTTTATTGAAATTGTCCATTCAAAATTATTTTTATGTTACCTGTGAAGCTGAAAAATGCAATATAACTCTTCGACATTTCAATCTCTAAGGATTAAGAAATCTCTTACCATAAAAATAGAATTTATATAAAAACATGCAGTCTAATGTAAAACCAGTACCTCATAAGAATTGCTATGCTTGGATAGGTACGGGTAATAAATACAAATAATGCTTATTTTTGTATAATCTACTTATTGAAAGATGGAAAAAACTAATTTTGCACTTGAGACATCATTAAAACGTATGAAAGGTTTACGCCACCTCATCGGAAATACACCTCTGCTGGCAATTCATTTTACCTATAAAGGCAAAGAACGGGTTATCTACGCCAAATCTGAAAATATTAATATGACCGGGAGCATTAAAGACCGCATGGCTTTGTATATACTTCAATCCGCATATGACAGCGGCCGTATTAAGCCCGGTGATATGATAGCTGAAGCTACCAGCGGGAATACAGGAATTTCTTTTGCTGCCATTGGGAGAGCACTCGGGCATCCTGTCACTATCTATATGCCCGACTGGATGAGCAGGGAAAGGGTAGACCTGATCTCAAGTCTCGGTGCAAAAGTGAATCCGGTAACCAGAGAACAGGGCGGATTTTTAGGAAGTATTAAATTGACCGAGGAACTCGCGAAACAAAACGAAAATATTTTTCTTCCCTGCCAATTTTCCAATGATGCAAATGTTGAAGCTCATTTTCAGACAACAGGTCCCGAAATTTGGTGGCAGCTGCAGTTTTGCTCGTTAAAGCCGGATGCATTTATTGCAGGAGTAGGCACAGGAGGAACAATCATGGGAGTAGGCAGATTCCTGAAAAAAATGCATCCCAGCGTAAAAATATACCCCCTCGAGCCTTCGGAATCCCCTACACTCAGCACAGGGCATAAAGTAGGTCAGCATCGAATACAGGGGATTTCAGATGAATTTATCCCTGCGATCCTCAAGCTTGAAGAAACAGACAAAGTTATCGATGTACATGACGGTGACGCCATCCTTATGGCACAAAAACTTGCTTCACAGCTTGGTCTTGCGGTCGGAATTTCATCCGGTGCTAATTTCATCGGAGCACTTATGGTTCAAAATGAGCTCGGGGACGATGCGGTCGTTGTCACCGTGCTGCCCGATGATAACAAAAAGTATTTGAGTACCGACCTGCTCAAAAAAGAGCCGGTTAAGAACGGATATTATTCTCCCGATATTGAATTATTATATTTTCAGGGTATAAAGAGAGTTTGTCATGTATGCTGTGATCTCACGGAATGTGAACAAAAGATCACGCTCACTCCCGGAGAATTTGATCTCTAGCGATTAGTTTCCCTTCACTCCTTCTTTTCAAATGCTTTAATTATCTCTTCAGTTTTTCTGACTAAGCCGATTCTCGGAAATATCCTGGTCACCGCAAACTCATGGTCAGCGGCTGCCCGTGATGCCATTGCATCGACTGCGAATATCAACTGGTATCCCCGCTCGTATGCGTCTCTTGCCGTTGATTCGACACCGTAATTGGTGGAGATACCGCCAAGCACGATAGTATTTATTCCCCGTCTCCGCAGTTCCATATCTAGCTCCGTACCGTAAAAGGCACCCCACTGATGTTTGGTGATAAGCAGATCGCTTTCCGTTCGTTCGAGTTCGGGAACAATTTCCGACCAGTCGGGGGGACGGGAACCGGTTCTATATGCCGCCTCGTCTACCATGGGATGAAGCATATTTTTGCCGTCGGGTGAATGTGCTACACGGACAAATACTACCTGCGCCTGCTTCCAGTGAAAAGATTTTACGAGAAGGTTAGCGTTACCTATTACTTTATCTGACGCTAACGGTTCGGTCGGCATTGATGTAATTCCCTTCTGCAGATCGATAAGAACAAGTGCGGTAGTTGCAGGATCAATATTGATTTCTGTACTCATGATTTTACGTTAATTATTTTTATACAACCGAAAAAAAATATTCAAAAATTATTTTCATATAATGATATGAAAATAAAACATAGAAAAAAGTTACAGTCACCAGAAAAAATTTCCGTACCTGCAAAGATCCGCTCCTCCCGCTCGATACGTTACGCGATAAGGGCAGGTTCTATTATTGATTTGAACTACCCGCTTGACACGTAAAACTCAATCAAATGAAACGCCCTCCTTTTATGTCTCCCCTTTACAGCCTGCCCCGATTTTATCGGGGAAAGGGGAGTACCCCGACGAATGTCGGGGGAGGGGTTCTTACTTGCCCGGTTCAGCTTGGTTTTTTGCGTGATTTCATCCAAGAGTCAATGCTCACGGGACCCGAACCGAAATAAGTTATTATCAATGCCCCGCCGAGCATTGATAGGTTCTTCCAGAAACTAACTGCCTGCGACATTGCTGCCATGGGATCGCTGACCGTCCAGAAATTGTGCATGAAAAATGTGACGGGTATAAGAAATATTACTATAAGCCACGCACCCAGTTTACCTTTGTAACCGAGTATAATGCTCAATGCCCCGAGTATTGCGATGACCCCCGAAAGCGGGACCATAACTGATGCCAGCGGCACACCGGTTGAAGCTGCGTAACCGACATAACCGCTTGTAAAATGCCCCTGGATAGTCTTCAGGAAGATTATCGAAAATAAGATCCTGCCAAGTAATTCTAAGTACTTCATATTTTTACCTCCTTATAATTTCATGCAAATTTACATTCGTAAAGTTAATATGAAAGAGCAATAACTGGTTATTAATTCCTTTCACATATCATTCCCACCGAGCATGTCATCCTGAGCGAAGCGAAGGATCTCGTTTTCCACCCCCACCCTCAATCTAACCCCCTTGTGTCCCCCCTTTAATCAAAGTCGCAGATCCGCCTTTGGAGGAGCGGGATTTAAGGGGGGTTTTGGTTAAAGCTCGATAAATCATACAAAAATGCTTACTCATAATTCTTTTAAAGTCGTGTCAGTCCGCCTCGGCGGATGTGACCTGACGCGTCGGGTCTTAGACCCGACACAACGCTCCCTTAAGTCCCCGCAGAGTCTCCCGTAGGTGACTCTGCGGTAACGCAGGGATGCCTATTTAGAACCCCTCTAAATCTCCCCTTTCGTAAAGGGGAGAAAGTATAATCCTGCCCATTCTTACTACCAAAAATTCGTTAGTAATAAACTTAAAAAAACACCCACCCCCCCGGTAACTTGAAGTTACCCAAGTAATGAAAAAGCTTTAAAATCGCAATTTCCGTCTCCTAATTTAAATCCGTTAACTGTCCGTAACTCATTTATATATAACATAGTTATAAGGGCAAAAAAATTTGATTAAAACATTACTTGAAACGCAACTTTCATCCTGAGCCTGTCATGAGCCGGGTCGAATGACGGAGACGAAGGACGTCACCCTGACCTCGTTGATGTCACCCTGAACTTGTTTCAGGGTATCTCAACCCATAATATGATATGCTGAAATAAATTCAGCATGACAAAAAACTAAACCACAAAAGTCCACC
>JBEKSX010000091.1:0-11498 GCA_049516635.1 Ignavibacteria bacterium
TCATGGCAGGATATGAATGGTCATACTTTATCGGTTACTCTAGCCGCAGTACTTGCAGCTCATAACGGTATAACTGTTTTTAATTCCGCAGGCAATAATGGACCTAATTCTTCACATAATACATTAAACGGACCCGCAGATGCAGATGATATATTAACCCTTGGAGCAGTAGACGCCTCAGGAACTGTTACAAGTTTCAGTTCAGTAGGTCCGACTACCGATGCTCCTGCACGGATCAAACCGGATGTAATGGCTATGGGAGAAGGTGTCCAGACAGCTAATGGGAGCGGCACAGGATATAGCAATGGGGGTTCAGCAGGGACATCCTATTCATGTCCCCTGGCAGCAGGCGTGGGTGCTCTAATATTAAGTGCGAATAAATCTTTGACCCCGCTTCAGGTTAGAGGGATATTAAGAAAATTTGCGAATAATACAAACAATCCAAATAATACTTATGGTTGGGGAATAATAAATGCCCAACTATCTGTAGATTCAGCAAGGAAACTAGATAACCAACCTCCTGTTATTCTGCACACACTACCTTTTACTACCACTTCTAATACTGGTGTGATAACAATGAAAAGCAAGATCACTGACAACGGAATAATCAGGTTATGGACCAATCAGGCACCTTTGCTATATTTCAGGAAGAGTACGGATAACGGAATAACATGGACAGCTTACACAGCGGTTACAAATTCATATATGAATCTTGATTCATTCTTCTTCCCGATAACAGGTAGTATAGCAGGGACCAAGGTGGAGTACTATTTTGCAGCGCAGGATATTGCTTTGCCAAATCCGTTGCTTGCAACCTTACCGGCAGGAGGAAGCGGAATAAATCCTCCCGGAACAACCCCACCGCCTACGAGATTCTCATATACTGTGGTTACAACCGGGATTTCAAGAAATAACAATGAAATACCGAAAGAATTTAAACTGTACAACAATTACCCGAATCCGTTTAATCCTTCAACAGTTATCAAGTTTGATCTTGCATCTCAATCTCACGCCAAGCTTGTATTATATGATGTTCTGGGTCGGGAAGTTTTAGGATTAATAGATGAGAATTTAAAAGCAGGGAGCTATTCGATCGAGCTAAAAGCTGATAACCTGCCTAGCGGAGTATATTTCTATAAGCTTGTGACTGATTCCTATGTTGATACCAAGAAGATGCTTCTGATTAAATAGAAATTTTTTCTAATTATACAACAAGCTCTAAAGTTTTGGCTTTAGGGCTTTTTTTATTTGTGCTTCGGAGGTTCGCCAGAAAACGTAGGACTTCACTTAGGGATAGTTATTACAGTTAATTTATTATAAAAATATTGTATTTTAGAGCTAACACCCCTAAATAATATAAATTTATTCCGAACAAGGTAATTTTATGAGGTATCTGTTATCATTCGTATTTATTATCACTCTGTTAAACTCTGGTTACTCACAAACCCATCATTTTAAATTCTCAATAAATGAAAGAAGTGAATTGAATTATCTCACAAGGATAATTTCTATTGATAATGTTCGGGATAACGTTGTAGATGCTTATGCGAATGATGAAGAGTGGCAGGAGTTTGTAAAACTGGGATATAGTTATGAATCATTTCCGTATCCCGAAAAACGTGAAGGTATCAAAATGACTGATAATCCTGCACAGGTATTGGATTGGGATTATTATCCAACACTGGGTGCTTATGTTGCTTTGATGAATTCTTTTGCAGCTAATTATCCGTCTCTTTGCACTATTGTCAATATAGGTACCTCAATTCAGGGAAGGCCGCTTCTTTTCGCAAAGATATCCCATAATGTCAGCGTTCGAGAACCCGAACCTCAATTTATGTATACTTCGTCAATACATGGAGATGAATTAACCGGATATGTTTTGATGCTGAGACTCATTAATTATTTTCTGACAGGCTACGGTTCTGATCCGAAAGTAACCAATCTTCTAAATAACGCTGAAATTTGGATCAATCCGCTTGCAAATCCGGATGGGACATTTCACGGCGGCGACAGCACGGTAAACGGCGCGTGGAGATATAATTCAGCTTCAGTTGACCTGAACAGAAATTATCCTGACCCGGTAATGGGTCTTCATCCTGACGGTCACTCATGGCAGCAGGAAACTATCAACTTTATGAACGTTGCAGCTTCGCACAGGTTCGTAATGAGCTGTAATTTTCACGGAGGGGCAGAAGTTGTGAATTATCCCTGGGATTCGAAATATGCGCTTCATCCTGATGATGCATGGTATATTCGCGTTTCGAGACAGTATGCTGATACAGTTCATGCTTATGCAGTATCAGGCTATATGACCGATCTTAATAACGGTGTTACAAATGGCGCAGCATGGTATATTGTATATGGAGGAAGGCAGGATTATATGAATTACTGGCAGCACTGCAGGGAAGTAACAATAGAATTATCTCATACCAAGCTGTTGCCTGTAGCCCAGCTCCCGGCACATTGGAATTACAATTATCATTCATTCCTGAACTATATTCAAGCGTGCCTGTATGGTGTAACTGGAATTGTAACTGATTCTTTAACTGCCCAACCCTTAAAAGCTAAAGTATTCATCACAGGACATGATATTGATAGTTCCGAGGTATATTCAGATTCGATAACCGGTAAATACAACAGACCGATAATAGCGGGGAACTATAACATTACTTATTCTTCACCGGGTTATTATTCGAAAACAATCAATAACATTCATGCAGCTAATGACTCTACCACAGTCGTTAATGTACAGTTGAGAAGAGATTACACATCTGTTACTCATAACGGGAATAATGTAGTAAAAAATTATAAGTTATTTCAAAATTACCCGAACCCTTTCAATCCTTCAACTATTATATCTTTTGAAGTGCCCTCAGCATCGTTTGTTGCCTTAACTATATATGATGCTGCAGGACGTATTATAGAAACAATAATAAACAAACCATTTACAGCAGGTCACTACGAGACCGAATGGAATGCTTCAAATTTTTCCTCCGGTACTTACTTCTATAAACTTGAAGCAGGAAATTATACAGAGACCAGAAAAATGGTTTTGGTAAAATAATCGATTAAATTGGTTTATTAGCCGCTTCAATTTGATGGAGCGGCTTTTTTTGTCTTGTATTGTACAGGTTTATCTTTTTAAATTTGGAAATGGAGAATATAACAAATCATATTTCGAAAAGCTTCAAATTCTTTGCAGACCATTTGATAGATTATGCGGGATTATTTCCGCCTGCCAGCCTGGATCTAAGTACTGCTTTTGGTAATTATTTATCCTATCTCAAAAAACCGAACAGCTGGATGCTGTCGAGGTTCATTATTCCTGCCAGGAGATTGCCCGAACTATCATCTATTATTAAAGAAGAAAGGATAGATTTTGACCAAATCGTAACTTTTTCTGTTCTTGGTTCAGGCGGGGTTGATGAAATGGGTTTTTTCAACGGGCTTAAGAATGATATCGATTATATAGAGTCCTTCGAGCAGAAATTAGGAAATAAGGTAGAGATAGAGGTCTATGACGTACGTCTTCCTGCCGACCTGCAGGGTGACCCGGATGTAAAAAGCATCAGGCAGTTTATTGACCATCACTACAGGATGTTCGAAAGCGGTCTGGATCATCCGGTAAAAGTATTTTATGAGGTTAATCCGGATATAAACCTGCAGAAGATTATTAAAGCTGTCTGGTATCACAACAAATTTGAACGGGTCACCGGTTATAAGCTTCGTACAGGCAGGGCTGATGTATCTGCAATTCCATCGGCGGAAATGATAGCTGATGCAATAGATGTTTGCAGGCAATACGAAGTCCCGATGAAATTTACTGCCGGTTTGCAGCAGCCTATCAGACATTATGATGAGAGTCTGAAAACTAAATTGCACGGTTTTATAAATGTTTTCAGCGCGGGAATTTTTGCTTACTGCCATAATATATCGGGTGATCTTATTCTTGAGATGATTGATGATGAAGACCCCGATGATTTTACGTTCAAAGAAAATTCCTTCGCATGGAAGAATTTATATATCCTTCCTGACGAGGTAAAAAGAGCCAGGAACAAATTCATGATATCATTCAGCAGCTTCAGCCTGGATATGCTGCTGGAAGACCTGAGTTCGATAAAATTATACAATCTGTGATCACAGACCTCAGAGGTCAGAAAGATCTCTGAGGTCGTTTCATTTTATTCTTTTTCCCTTCTCAATTGATTTAATTTTTTTTAAAACTTATTTTAGAATAGTTAACTTAAAATACATCAATTTTACTATCCCGCTCTTGCGGGATTGTTTATCTTATTCTCTGAATCCGCAAATAGATGCCTGACATTCTTAAAGATTTAAATAAAGAACAAAGAAAAGCCGTAGAACAGGTGGACGGACCGTGTCTGATAGTTGCCGGGGCAGGCAGCGGTAAAACTCGTGTGCTGACATATAAAATAGCTTATCTAATAGAGTCAGGTATAAGTCCTTTCGAGATACTTGCTCTTACTTTCACTAATAAGGCCGCTAATGAAATGAAGGAGAGAATTTATAAGCTCGTGGGTTCTAATGCAGGCAGTATCTGGATGGGAACATTTCATTCTATATTTGCAAGGATTCTCCGCTGGGAAGGACATTATATAGGATTCGACCGGAACTTCTCTATCTATGATGAACAGGATAGTAAGAAGCTTGTTGAAGATACAATGAAGTCTTTGAGAATAGGTTCGGATAACATAAAGCCCGAATCTATTCTTGGAGTGATCAAATCTCTGAAGAATAAGCTCATACTTCCCGATGAATATGCGGCTTCAGCCGGTAATCCTTTCGAAAAAGCTGCAGCAAAGGTTTACGGTGAATACCAGAAAACACTGTTCAAGAACAATGCTATGGATTTCGATGACCTTCTTATCAATCCGATCATACTATTCAATAATAATAAAGATGTTCTTTCTAAGTACCAGAACAGGTTCAAGTTTGTTCTTGTAGATGAATTTCAGGATACGAACGTTGCCCAGTATCGTATTGTAAAAATGCTTTCCGAAGTGCACGGCAATATTACGATCGTCGGAGATGATGCTCAGAGCATCTACCGCTGGCGTGGTGCGGAGATCGAGAACATACTCCGTTTTGAATCGGATTTTCCCGAATGCAAAGTTTTCAAGCTTGAGCAGAACTACCGTTCGACCAAAAAAATATTATCTCTTGCAGATGAAGTAATAAAGAACAATAAAAAGCAGCTGCAAAAGACTTTGTTCACAAATAATTCTGAAGGAGAAAATGTTGTACTTTCAGAAGTTCTCTCTGATAAAGATGAGAGCCAGCTTATTGTAAAACAGATCGTGAACGAGAGCCGCCATCTTAAGCTGAATTTCAAAGACTTTGTAGTACTTTACCGCACCAACGCGCAATCCAGAACAGTAGAGGATGCGCTAAGGAAGAATTCCATACCGTATATTATAGTCGGAGGAGTGAAATTCTACCAGCGTAAGGAAATAAAGGATGTGCTTTCCTATCTAAAAATACTTGTTAACCCTAAGGATGATGAAGCAATGACAAGAGTGTTGATGCTGAGGGAGGGCATTGGTGAGCAAACGGTGGAAAGGTTGAAGAGAATCAGTAAAGAGAGAAATTTATCCCTTTGTGAGTCTCTTTTTGCAGTTTTTGAACGAAAAAGTGACCCTAAGGGAAAACCAACCAGGATAAACACGGAGCTTGAGAACCTCGCGAACCTGATAGAAAAATACATGCAGGTAAAGAACGAGTTTTCCCCGAGCGAACTGGCACGAAGCATAGTGGATGAGATAGGTGTAATTAGACAGTACAGGAACGAAGGAACCGAAGAAGGGATGGAAAGGATGTATAATGTCCAGGAATTGCTTTCAGGAATATCTGAATATACTGATGTAAATAAGAAGCCCACCCTTGAAGGCTTCCTTCAGGAAGTGAGCCTTGTAACGGATATTGATACGTACGATGATAAAAAAAATGCTGTAACACTGATGACGATCCACTCGGCTAAAGGGCTGGAATATCCTGTAGTCTTTATCACAGGACTCGAGGAAGGTCTATTCCCTCTGATAAGTTCTACATTGACACAGGAAGAACTTGAAGAAGAAAGAAGATTGTTCTATGTTGCCATAACACGTTCAATGAAAAAATTGTTTATGATCTATGCCCTGCAAAGATACAGGTTCGGCACAATGACATACCAGATGAAATCCAGGTTCCTGAATGAAATTGATCTTGAGAAGCTCGACTATAACAAACTCAGGTCGTCCAGGAGCAAGAAAACAAGGACCGTTGAGATAGAAGGCAGTTCTATCAGGTATGAGTATTACGAAGATGAAGTGCCAGGGGACGATGATAAATTTATTTTCCAGGAAACAGGGATAAAAAAAGGAAGCATTGTATATCACAATAATTTCGGCAAGGGAAAAGTGATTGAATTATCTGGTAAGGGCGATTCCAAGAAAGCACAAATAGATTTTGATAAAGTTGGTGTGAAGAACATCATTCTTAAGTATGCTAACCTAAGAGTAACATAATCATTCTATAATAGAGGATTTAGCCGTTAAATAAAAAACATATTCATAAATCATCATGGCAATGAACTCATTCGATATTGTATCCGAAATAAACTGGCAAGAAATTGACAATTCCATCAACCAGACACGTAAAGAGATCCAGCAAAGGTACGATTTTAAGGGCTCTAAATGTGCCATCGAGATGAACCAGAAGGATAAAAATATCACTATATTAGGTGATGACGATTACAAAGTAAGATCAGTGCTGGATATCTTTCAAACCAAATGTGTTAAAAGGTCCGTTCCCCTGAAAGCATTCAAATATAAACAGCCTGAATCCGCTTCGGGAGGTACTTTAAGACAGGTTATAGATGTCCAGCAGGGGATAAGCATGGACAATGCAAGGTTAATAGTTAAAATGATAAAAGGTACAAAATTAAAAGTTCAGGCAGCGATCCAGGATGAACAGGTAAGGGTTTCCAGTAAAAGTAAAGATGATCTTCAAAAGATAATTGAGATGATTAGAAATGCCGAATTGGATTTCGCTGTGCAATTTGTCAATTATAGGTAGCAATCGTAAAATGATTAAAGATGACATATAAATTCATAAATATATTAATCATTATTTCTTTCTCCCTGATATTTAATTCTACGGTAATATCTGCTGATAAGCTCGATGTCATAGTCATAGATGCGGGGCATGGAGGAAAAGACCCTGGGACTATTGGTCTAAAAGGTACAAAAGAAAAAGATATTAACCTTGCTATTGCCATCAAGCTTGGTGAACTCATACAGCAAAGGTATCCCGAAATGAAGGTCATCTATACCCGCACGAAGGATGAGTTTATTGAAGTACATGAAAGAACCCTGATTGCCAATAACAACAGAGCAAAATTATTTATAAGTATCCATGCTAACCACAAGAAAGAGGAAGAATCCGAAAAGAACGGATTTGAGATCTATATGCTTAATCCGGATAAGTTATCTGAGGCAGTTGCAATTACTCAAAAAGAGAATTCGCTTATCAAATTTCAGCAATATAATGCAGACACAACCGACTCTTATATTTACTATTCGCTTGTCCAGAACGGTTTTCTAAAATTCTGTGAATACCTGAGCTCTTCGCTTGAGATAAACCTTATTAATACAACCGAACTTGCTTCCAGGGGGGTTATGCAGGCTGGGTACTGGGTTCTTCTGGCTGCTTCAATGCCGTCTGTTCTAGTTGAAACCGGGTACATTTCCGATGAAAATGATGAAAAATACTTATCTTCAGGGGTGGGACAGTTAAACGTTGCAAAAGCCCTCTTTGGAGGGTTTAATACATATAAAATGTTATACGAAACGAACTAATGAAGCACAGGAAACATTAATTGACCTTTCCGATACATGCTATTCGTATTTGAAAATACTAAGATAATATGTTATATTTAAAGAAATAATTTAACTAAAATGAATAAATACATTATTTCTATATTAACTCTCGTTATCCTGATCACCCTTACAGGTTGCGGGAAAAAAGATGATTCTGAGAACAAACTCAATATCCAAAAACTTGCCGATAAAGAAAAAGAACTTAATGACAGGGAAGCTGCTATCAGGTTAAAGGAAATAGAACTTGAACAGCGTGAGAAAAGGCTGAATTTAATCGAACAGGGTAAAAATCCGGCTGACACTTCTTTAACGCAGGCTGCCGATACTTCAAAGGCATCTAAAGACAAGAAAAAAGAGACCAAGAAAGATATACAGACTGAAATCACAAAAAAATTCGAAAATCCAGCTACCACGGTAAAAGACTATTATGAATATATACAACGGGCGATAAACGAAACCGGAAATTTCGATTCTAATATGAAGAAAGCACAGACCTATTATCCGTCGCGTTCAGCTGAAAAGCTGAAAGTTGCTTACCGAAATACCAAGGTCTTCACAGTAGTAGATGAACCTAAAGTCGTCTCACAAAAAAATGATAAAGCTACAGTAACCAGTAAGGTGAAACAGGTAGAGGTTGTGAAAAATAACGGTAACGATCAGGAAGTCAGTAAAACGCTCACGGTTACTTATAATCTTACTGCTAATAAAGACGGGCAGTGGGTAATTTCCAGTAATTCGGTCAAGATAGAGAAATAAGATATTAAATTTATTATATTACTAATTAAAAAAATTCGGATGAGCATACTTGTCAATAAGAATACAAAGTTGATGGTTCAGGGAATCACCGGCTCCGAAGGTTCTTTCCACTCAAGACTCATGATGGAGTACGGGACAAAGGTGGTTGCCGGGGTGACACCGGGCAAGGGCGGCAGCATGTTCGATGATAAAGTACCCATCTTCAATACCTGTGCAGAAGCCGTAAAAAAAACAAAAGCAAACGCTTCAATAATATTTGTTCCGCCCGCATTTGCACTCGATGCTATTCTCGAAGCAGCTGACTCAGGAGTGAACCTTATTGTATGCATTACCGAAGGAATACCTACCCGGGACGTTGTAGTTGCTAAAAATTATTTAAATGCACTAAATGCATCCGGGAAAAATATTAGAATGATAGGACCCAATTGTCCGGGTATAATTTCTCCGGGTGAATGTAAAGTTGGTATTATGCCTGTCAGCATTCATAAAAAAGGGAGAATCGGTGTAGTTTCAAGAAGCGGGACCCTGACCTACGAAGCTGTTGCGCAGATAACAGAGCTTGGAATGGGACAATCTACCGGTATAGGCATAGGCGGTGACCCTGTTATCGGAACGCAATTTATAGATGCATTGAAGCTTTTTAATGAGGATAAAAATACAGATGCAGTTGTTATAATAGGTGAGATAGGCGGCGATGCCGAAGAGAAATGCGCTGAATATGTGAAGAAGTATGTCCGAAAACCTGTTATAGGATTTATTGCAGGCAGGACTGCACCTCCCGGCCGCAGAATGGGACATGCAGGAGCCATAATTTCCGGCGGTAAAGGAACTGCCGAGACCAAAATACAAGCAATGAAGTCAGCCGGAATACATGTAGCCCAGTCACCTGCCGATATAGGAATGCTCGTGAAGATCGAAATTGATAAGCTTAAGAAGAAAGTACACAGCAAGAAGATCATTAAAAAGAAAGTAAGTAAAAGAGTGAAAACTAAGAGCCGTAGTAAAGGGAAAAAAGTTTTGCACAGGAGAAAGAGATAATTTAATTTTTGGCTAAATTTACAATCATACGGATAAGAAATGCCAAATTTTATGCACATCACGGTGTTCTGGATTCTGAAAGAGCTAACGGCGGGTTATTTGAAATAGATGCCGAACTAACCTGCGATGTTACGGAAGCCCAGGTTGAAGATAACATAAAAAAAACGATGGACTATGAGAAGGTCTATGCTTTAATAAGAGAGATTGTTTCCGGTAAGAAATTTTATTTGATCGAATCTCTTGCAGCGAGAATTTCACGGGGCTTGATTTCGAATTTCTCCATGGTACAGAAGGTTACCGTTAAAGTCCGCAAACCTTCACCTCCTCTCGGCGGCGTGGTCGATTATGTAGAGGTCGAGCACACCGAATATCGAAAATAATTATTCCGCATATTTACCGGTTCTGATGATCGAAAAAGTCATATTAGGATTCGGTTCCAATGCCGGCAACAGGTTTCTGAATATCAAAAAGGCAGTAAAGCATGTCTATCTATCACGGGATTTCGATATTCTGAAACTTTCCAGTATATACGAAACCGAACCTTGGGGTTTTATAAATCAAAACAATTTTTTAAATTGTACGGCAGTATGCCTGTACAGGTCTTCACCGTTCCGGCTTCTTGAAAATCTGAAGGAAATAGAGAAACTGTGCGGCAGGATGAAACGGGAAAAATGGCGGGAAAGAGAAATAGATATCGATATTCTATTTTACGGTGATAAGGTTGTTAGAGAAAAAGGGCTCCGTATTCCTCACCCGCGTCTACAGGATAGAAATTTTGTTCTTATGCCTTTAAACGATCTTATTCCCGGCTATGTTCACCCGGTACTGGGCAGTACCATTCAGCATTTGTACATGCACACAACGGATATTTGCAAAGTAATGTTATATAAAAAACAGCTTATTTAAGTGGCAGAGTTTAATTTAAATAATTCCCCCATCAGTTATATAGCAGTGGAAGGTGTTATAGGAGCGGGAAAAACATCGGTTGCTACGGCGCTTGCCGAGAGACTAAAAGCTAAACTTATACTTGAAAAATTTAATATTAACCCCTACCTTGAAAAATTTTATGACGATCCCCGTGTATATGCATTCAGAACACAAATATTTTTTTTGCTTGAAAGGTACACCCAGCTTCAGGAGCTTAATCAGAAAGGATTGTTCGAAAATTTTATTATAAGTGATTACATCTTCGAAAAAGACAAGATATTCGCTTATGTGAATTTGAATGATGAAGAATTGAAGCTCTATGACCTAATATCATTGACATTGGACAGGAATATTGTATCGCCGGATCTTGTTATCTACCTGCAGTCCCCCGTCGAAAAGCTTATAAAAAATATTAAGACAAGGAACAGGCAGGTAGAGAAAAATATTAAGGATGAATATATAGAGAACCTGAATGATGCGTATAATTATTTCTTCTCAAGATATAAAAATTCAAGGGTCATGGTGGTGAACTGTGAAGAGGCAGATTTTATCAATAACCAGGCTGACTTCGAAAATCTCGTCACAGAAATTTTTAATGAAGATAACGGGGCGGTTGTATATTACAATCCCTCACTCCGTAAGACCGCCTTATAATCATGAGATACATATTCATAGCAATACTGATCTACATTATCTATATATTCCTGAAATATGTTATTAAAATATTTTTCTTTACGCCGGGCATGATTTTTAACGGTACAATTCTAAAAACGATAGTATTGTAAAATATACAATACTATCGAATCTATAATAATGGCCACTTTTTAGAGATGACTTTGCAGCACAAATTTCAAAGCAAACCCGTTCATGCAGTAGCGTTTGCCGGTGGGCTTGGGGCCG
>JBEKSX010000092.1:0-11393 GCA_049516635.1 Ignavibacteria bacterium
CGTGCCTCCATTGGTATCGCAGAGCACCAGGCAATCAGCACCTCCCTTGCCTGCTGCCAGCAGTGCATCAATTGCATATTTGGGGTTGGACTTGAAGCCGTCAAAGAAATGCTCAGCATCGAAAAATACGGTCAACCCCTTTGATTTGAGAAAGGCAATTGACTCGCTGATGACAGCCAGGTTATTTTCAAGGCTTGTTTCCAATACCTGTTTGACCTGTCTGTCCCATGTCTTCCCTACGATATTGGCTGCTTTCGCCCCTGATTGCACCAGCGTTTTAAGGCCGGTATCCTCGTTCACCTTCACATCCACTCGCCTGGTGCTTCCGAAGGCGACCACAACGGCGGTCTTCAGCTTCAAATCCCTTACCCTGGCAAAGAACTCAGTATCCTTCGGGTTGGCCCCCGGCCAACCGCCCTCGATGTAATCTATCCCCAGGTCATCCAGTTTCTGGGTTATTTTCAGTTTGTCGGAGACCCTGAAGGAGATGCCTTCCTGCTGGGCGCCGTCCCTGAGAGTCGTATCATATAAATATACACGTTTCATATTTGATGCCGTCTAACCCTTAATCCGCTCTGAGATAATTTTTCCCATATCAGTTGTTCCAACCTGCTTCATCCCGTCCGTCATAATATCTTTTGTACGATATCCTTCGTCCAATGTTTGCAGTACTGCCCTCTCCACTGCCATGGCCTCGCTGGGCAGGCCGAACGAATATTTAAGCATCATTGCAATGCACAGTATCGTAGCTATGGGATTGGCGATGTTCATGCCGGCAATATCCGGCGCACTGCCGTGTATAGGCTCATATAAGCCAAAAGCCCTGCCTGAAGGGATGCCTGCCAGGCTGGCTGAAGGCAGCATACCCATCGAGCCTGCCAGCATGGAGGCCTCGTCCGTAAGGATGTCTCCAAACATATTCTCTGTGACGATAACATCGAAATAAGAGGGGTTCTGTATCAGCCGCATGGAGCAGGCGTCTATCAGCATATTGTCCACTTTGACTTCCGGGTATTCCTTCGCAATCTCTTTAGCTGTTTCGAGGAATAAACCGTCAGTAGCGCGTACAACATTAGCTTTATGTACTATGGTGACTTTTTTTCTATTATGCTTTTTTGCAAACTCGAATGCTGCGCGTATTATTTTTTCGGAACCTTTTTTTGTATTTATCTTGCACGAAATGGCAAATTGGTCATTCGGGACATCCTTAAATGCTGCATAAGGCTTTGAGATCTTTAGCAAAAGGTCAGATAGCTCAACCGGTACAGGGTTGAATTCTACACCGGAATATAGATCCTCCGTATTTTCGCGGAACACTACAAGGTCGATCCCTTCTTTATAGTTCAACGGATTTCCCGGATAAGCTTTGCACGGTCGGAGACAGTTGTACAGGTCGAACATTTGTCTCATACGAACAATAGGGGAACGGTAGACTAGACCTTTCCCCTGAAGTTCAGGGATTAGCTCTTTTTCAGCTGCTTTTACTGGTTTTGAAGTTATTGCACCAAACATTGCTGTACGAACATTGTTTAACAGATCTATAGTCCGTTGCGGCAATGCATCTCCTTCTTTGCACCAGAAATCCCAGCCGATATCTCCATGTATGTATTCCGCATCCAGATTAAGTTTATCCAGAACTATCTTTGCTGCTTCGAGAACTTCGATACCGATGCCGTCTCCGGGCAGCCAGGCAATCTTGTATTTAGCCATAAAAACTCCTTCTAAAATGAAATATTACTTAGGTTTTACCAAAGAATTTATAATTATCTCTGGGGATATTTAGTAAGGATATATCAATAACACTACCTTCGCAAAAAATCTAATTGAGTTATTTTAAAATTAATATTAATTATTTGTAAAATAAATGAAGAAAGGGGGGATCGACGTTCCAATAAATAGAATTAGAGGTTTACTTATAAGTTATTGATTTTGTGATATTCCTTACAAGATAGAGTTATATATTTTCATAATAAATCGGTACACACCAGTGGTTCTTCGCAATCCAATCCGTATTGGGGAGATCTATGTCATGTTTCAATATTCTGTGGCAAGGTTCGTCATATACTTTACCTGTAGATTTCTCTATTTCTTGGAATACTATGTATTTATAAAATCCCGATACCATGCCTTCAGGTAATTTGAGATGATTTGGGTATTGGGAATCAAGTCTCCTTGCATAATCATTTTTGAAATTTATTATATCTTTTAATCTTTCTGTCTGGACAACTCCTATTGAGGCTGCAAACTCCGTGATACGATAGTTCATACCATGTACCTTGTAATCGAATTTTCCGTAGTTTCGGTATTTCCTCGCGAACTCGATTAAATCTTTATTCTTACTGACGAGCATGCCACCTTCCCCGGTTGTAATGGTCTTAGTTGCGAAGAACGAGTAGAAACCCGCATCACCCCATTCACCTGTTCGTCTGCCATCCCACGATGCACCGTGTGCGTGTGCACAATCTTCGAGAAGGATTATATTGTGTTGTTTGCAATATTCTGAAATTTTAACTGTTTCGAATGCGATGTGCCCGCCGATATGCACTACCCAAATAGCTGCCGGGTTATACTTTTCTGCTTTAGCTTTCATGTCTTCATAGCTCATGCAGAGATCGAAGCGGTTGCAGTCCACAAATTGGACATTTGCACCTGCATTGAGTACAATAAGAGGAGTTGCCATAAAAGTATTAGAGGGACAGAGTACGGTCTTGCCCTTAAGATTATAAAATTCCATTGCTGCCATCGCAGCACCTGACCAGCTCGAGAAAGCAACTGAATCAAGGTTATTGTATTCAGCCCACTTGTTTTCGAACATTTCTGTGAAATAGCCCTCGGTCCACTTGCTGGATTCTACTATTTTGTCAAAGTATGCGTGTATCCGCGGGAGATCTCTTTTGTCAAATCCTATAGAGAAATTCATAGAATAATTGAAATTGAAATAAATTAATTAATATTACCCGATCAATTCTTCGCTCGAATCGAAGTAATGGTTATAGTATACTTTTTGCTTTGGGTTCTTAATCACACCTGATTCCAGGCGGTCGAATATTTCCATGGAAGCTTCTGAAATTGTACGTTTGACCTTAAAACCAAGTTCATCCTGTATTTTTTTGAATGACACACGATAATCACGCGAATCAGTATTTACAGATTCGGTAATAAGCTGGATGTTATTGCCCGTATGACCGTTGATAGAATGACATATCATTTCGGCTACTTCTTTTATCCTGTAATTTTGCTCTTCTGAGCCTACGTTATAGACGTTGCTGCCATTCTCGACTTCGAGAACCCTTATAAACGAATCGGCTGCATCTTCTACATGCAGAAGAGGACGCCATTGCATTCCGCCGAATACTTTAATTTTTTTTTCAATGAATGCGGTCATGGTCATGGTGTTCACAACAAGATCGAACCTCATTCTGGGCGAATAACCGTACAATGTGGACATACGCATGATAACTGGAGAAAAAACGTTGTTTGCTAATTGTAATATGCTATGCTCTGAAGAAATTTTTGTCCTTGCATATAATGAAACCGGTTTTAAGGGAGCATTTTCATCAAGTATTTCATTCCCGATTCCGTATACACTGCAGGTTGAAGCGTATAAAAATTGTTTAATTCCCTTTAGTTTACATGCTGAGGCTGTCATTTGAGAAGCGAGGAAGTTAGTTTCTACAGTCTGTTCGGGACGCGATACTGAAGCGGGGTCTCCAACAACCGCAGCTAGCAGGATTACCCCGTCGATTCCGTTCATGGAAGAATTTACAGTTTCGATGTTCCTAACATCACCTTCAATAATTTCTACATTTTTATCCTTTCTGAACTGCTCCACGGATCGTTTACCATAAATAAAGCTGTCGAGGATACGAACAGAATAATCCTTTTCAAGTAATTTCTTTACAAGAACAGCTCCCAAATAACCGGCACCTCCTATTACAAGGATCTTTTGATTCATAAGCTGTCCTATTTCATTGTTTCTATAACGTATTTTTTCATGGCTTGTCTATATCTCCATTTGGGTTCCCAGCCAAGCAAACGTTTTGCTTTATCTGATGAAATGAACCTGCCTTTGTAATTTCCTTTCCTGTCTGCTATGAATTTAATTTTTGCTTTTTTATTAAGTATCTCTTCGAGAGTTTTGACGATTCCAAGAACAGTTATTTTTTCACTGCCATTTATATTAAAGATTTGATTCTCAGCTTCTGGTTTAAGGCAAGCTGCATTACCCTCTGCCAGGTCCTGTACATAAATGAACTGCCTTGTCTGGCTTCCGTCGCCGTGAACTGTTATTTCTTCATTATTCATCATCTTTTTGATAAATATAGGAGTTACCGTTTCTGGTCTAGCTCTTTCGCCGAATGGTATACCGTAACGCATGATGGTATAATTTACACCATATAGCGTATAGTAATTTTTGCAATAAAGCTCTGCAGCAATTTTAGATGACGTATACAAATGGTCCGGGTTCTGCGCATAAGGGGTTCCTTCTGAGATAAAATCCTTCTCATCACCTTCTATGCTGCCGTAGATCCACTCCGTCGAAGCGAGGAGAACTCTCCCCACGTTATTTCTTCTTGCACATTCAAGAACGTTTATAGTAGAGTGTGAGGTTATAAGATCCGAAAAAACAGGATTTTCATAGAACCTATTCACATTTGCTTCTGCTGCGAGGTGATAAATTATATCAAACCCTTCCGATGATTTTATCAACGTTTCCAGTTCGGTAACATCACCCTTAGCATATCCGCATCTCTGGTCAAATCTAGGTGATTCAATATCATAAATGAGAACCTCGTTACCTTCATTTAAAAGAGCATCAACGAGATGCGAACCGATAAAACCTGAACCACCGGTAATTAATATTTTCATGTGTTATTTTGAGTTGATATTATATTCTTTGAGTAGAGCCTGTCGACAGGTTGTAAGAATGACTTCTCAAGCGTGCTAGATGCTATCAGGAAAAGTATAGTTATGAACGGTATTATCTCAATATAGTCCCTCCAATCAGTCAATAAAAATAAAAAAGGAGCTGTAAGAAAATAGGGAATCACAACAAGATTTACGTAAAAGAGTTTACTTTTAAATTGTTTCCATTTATTCTTTAGAAGGAGGGCAAGAATAAAAAGATGCATCCCACCAAAGCTTAAAAAAGTCAATCTTATTATTTCGGATTTACCCTGAAGCTGCAACAGGTTAAGCCTCAAAGCGCCCAATATTCCGCTGTCGAACATTCCTACGTTTTGTTCTAACGCATTATAATGACTGCTTATCAAAGTTTTTACCATGATCATTTTAATTCCAAAATACAAAATCACCATGCCGATGAAATATGCTAAGTATTTGATCTTTAAGATATTCTTAAAATTATATATAGCAAAAGCCATAGCAAGGTAAGCAACCGAGTCTTTGTTCAAGAAACCGATAACATAAACCAGCAGAAGCCAGTTATGCTTTTCTTTAACAATGCATAAGAAACCAAGGGTTAAAAATAGTAAGGTAGTAGTATCATAATATTCCCAAAGATCGTTAAACAATAAGTGCCTTATTAGCGGGTAGAATATTATAGGTGAAATCCACGCGTTGATAGTTTTATCTATAAAATATTCATTCAGCAAATAATAGAAGGCAATAAGTGTAAAAAAAGAAACCAGCGTTAAAATTATATAAAGGAGATAGTTTCCTGATATAGGAATGAACAAAGAAAAAAATTTGAATATATATGGGATAAGTATCCTGTATTGTACGGGTAATATCGCTTGAAAGTTAAGGACAGCCTTTATTCCGCTTTCACCATATAACTCGGCACGTCCGTACAAATTATCGTCTTTTATATATTTATTGAAGTAGATACTTATAAGTGTGAATGAAGATAAAAAATAATAGATGTAAATCCTGGCTGGTAAGAATTTAAAAGGGTATATTTTTTTTATTAGTGATTCCATGTGTCCGCTATAATTATTTTAAGTATGCGGGTTTTAAAAGTTAAGAAATCAATATTTAAATTTAAATATATTAAAACGTTACTTTTCTTTATTTCATCTCGTATTTAAGCTGTTTTTTTAAAGCATTTTTAAACCTTGTAATTATTTTGATCAATCGAAATAATTCTTTACTGATCCTAAATAGTTCGCGAGGTGATGAACCCTTTACCTTTCCTGCTATTCTTGTATTATAAGAAGAAGGTATTTCTATCATATTATTAGAATTTATTAATAGTTTTGCACATATTTCGGTCTCTATGAGAGAACTATGCATTTGTAAATTAATTTTCTTCAGTTCTTCAAGCTTGTATATTTTAACCCAATTCACATCCTTGATTTTGAGCCCAAGAATGTGTTGATTAATTTTGCGATTCATAAATGAAAAAAAAGTTCTATAGGAGGAATAAGCAGTTTTTATTTCCCTATGGAAAGAAATAAAGTTCTTTGGTGGGATGACAGAATGAGGTAAAAGTTCCTCTAGATTAAACTGTCCGTCTGCGGGGACAGCACTTATGTTTTCGTTCTTTGCATTAGAATATCCTGACAAGAGAGCTTCACCAATGCCTAGATTCCGGGTGTGATTTATCACATTTATCATTTTATTCAACGAGGATAATCTATTGAGCTGTTCTCTGGTGCCATCTGTGCTGCCGTCATTAACAATTATTATTTCATGATTATCGGGAGATAATTTTTGTGCTACCATACATGCTTGTTCGGCGACCCTGGTTATTGAACCCTCCTCGTTATAACAAAATATTATGATCGTCCAACTTTGTCCAGTCATTTAACACAGTAAAATATTCGTTTTAGAAAAGATAAACATAGCGTTTCACATACTTATAAGATTTGAGATATTATATTGTGCTTTTGATTATAATGAATTCAAATACATTTTCCAGGAACTTCCCCATAAGGTGTTTTTCTTTAACGTTATATTCCCTTAACAGCTCTTCCCACTCTAACTTATTATTGTACTTGAATCCTTTATCTTTTATTTTCCACCACATCTCCTTTAAGAACTTTCTTAAAATGTCTGAACTCTGGTTATGATCAAATACTATTATTATTTCCCTTGTTATACGATAGGCTTCTTTTAATAATAAGGCATGACTTACCGGGATATGATGTAATGTGAACAAGAATAGAGCAACATCAAAGGTGTTATCAGAAAAGGGGAGATTGTCAGCGGAAGCTTTCAAAAATACACTGTTTGGAAGGATTTTAGAACTCCGCTGCAAAAAAATTAAAGAGAGATCTACTCCAGCATGTAAGGAAGTAAGAGCCGGATCATAGAAATTAGGTTTTGGTCCGCAGCCTATATCCAGCACTTCTTTTCCTTCAATGTATTTATTGATATCTATATCGATTCTTGAGTTGAATCGCCTCAATAATGTAAAATTAATAAATTCATACAGTTTCTGATTATCGAATAGTTTTGGTTGTGATGAAATTATCTCAGAATTTGCATTCTGCGTATCGTAAAAATTAATAATACTGTTCAATAACGGAAAATGGGAATTGCATGATCTGCACACTGCCTCATTTTCCAGCAGATCGATTTTGCCCGATTTACATTTAGTACACCTAAGCTTATTTATAAAATTGTTTTTGGATATGTGCAAAACATTATTACTTATTCTGTTATTGAAAAGATATTAAATTATATTGTGAGTATGCAGGTACCCTTACTTAATTAAGTGACTCGACATAATGGAATCGATCATAATATTCTAAAAATTTCCGGAATAAGCAATATCGCCTTGAATATATTTACATATATAATTTTTCATATTTATTATGTTTTCTAACATCTCTTTTTTTAGGAAAAAGTTTACATGAGTATCTAAAGTATAATAAAAGAACCTTTGGCATGGGACCACGATAATTATTTGTTTTTTCGCTATTCTCTTAAGTTCTGATACAGCTGAGTTCAAATTTAATATGTGTTCAAGTGTATGAGTGCAAATTACAACATCATATTCTTTATCATAAAACGGTAAATTTTCTATATTTCCCTGAAAGTATTTAGAACTGCCCAAATCAAGTTCCTTAAATACATCACATCCTGAAGATTCGTATCCAAGTGATGACAATTTTTTGACAATATATCCCCTACCGCAACCAATGTCTATAATTTTTCTCGCGTCTTTATGTAAATTATTAATAATAAAATTAAAACTTTTTTTATTTAAACCGGTTTTTCTATCATAATCCATGGTCTGAATCTTCCTGTAGAAATCTTCCATCTCTGAATTAGAATAACTGTAGATGTCAGATTTTAAGTTCATAATCTCATTAATATATTTTCCTTTAAACCAGATGTAAAACAAAGGATACATAAAATATTTATTATCTCTAAGTATTGGAGGAAGTAATTCATCCATGAAAAATCTCAATAAATTTGTTATACGTCTATTTATCCTCATGTTTTTTAGATAATTTAACCGAAATTATGCTTTAAGTTAATTTATAATAATGATACGATGCTAAAGTAAGATGCAAAGACAGATAAATATTTATTAATAGCAATTTTAATATATTCTTTTATTGAAGAATATAAAATTCTATAAATGGGTGTGATTAATGTAAAAAAAGGACTTTAATAAACTGTAAAATTATAATTTCAGTAACACTATAAACACCTTGAGTAGTTATATTAGATTTGTAAAAATTTGTATAAAATATTCATATATGTGTTCACAAGATACTTCATTGAGAATTTTTTGTATATTTCAGTATGTATATAATTCCTCATCTGGTTCAGGACTTCTGGATCACTGATAAAATAAATCATTTTTTGAGCAAGGTCCTCGGCGGTACCATTGAATATTAAGCCCGATTTATTGTCATCAACATACTCTCTGAAACCGGGAAGATCGCTGCAAATCACCGGTACGTCGTCTGCATAACCTACCAAAAGGGGGCCGCACTGTGTAACTTGTTTATAGGGAAGAACTAGGACGTCATTTGATAAATAAATCTGCCTGATTTCCTTGTAATCCAAAAAGCCGTCGGTTAAGTTAACATTTTTTAACTTAGCTATGCGGTTCATTAATTTTACCCTGTCATATTTGAGCTTCCCATAGATATTTATTTCGAAATTACTTTTCTTTTGCAAAAGGATTTCATTAGCATCCAGAAAAATATTGATACCCTTGTATTTTTCAATAGAGCCAAAGAAAAAAAATCGTAAAAAGTGTGACTTCCTAGGCTTTATATATAGGTCTTTTCTTCCAACAAAAGTATAATAGTCTATTATTGGAAGCTGCATTATGGGAGGTTCAAAACCAAATTTATCTTTAAATAATATGGATTGTGTTCTGCTTGCAACGTAAATATTCTTTTTAAGTAACATGAAAATAATTTTTAGTGTGAGATAGCTATAATAATCTTTTGTTTCTGGGTGGATATCTACATCATGAACCGAAACAAGAAAATGCTTCAATAATAATTTTGCAGGGATTATCTGGTAGAGGGTTATCGGATCGAACCAAACGAGGTCTGCCTTTAATTTTCTCAAGCTGTAAATGAATTTTAATTCGGTGAAAAAGTTGATAGGGTTTCGAAATCTTTTCCGTGTAACGAAAACAGCATTAAAATGTGAGCACCAATTACTTATCTCTTGAGTTTCTTTCTTTCCCTGAAAATATATAGTCAGGTCTGCTTTTTTACTTAATTCTTTAACTATAGAATAACTATGGTAAATGAAGCTTTCGTTTGTTATTAGTGTAATTTTCAAGGTGATAGTTTATTCCTAATGCATTTTGTTTACATTTTCAAACTATGGTATAAAATCCGGTTTTCCCTTATTATTCAATAATCCATGAACCATTCCTTTAAGGTAGTAAAATCCCAGCTTAAAATCGCATACTTTTTTAAACCATAATAATCTCACTGGAAATTTGATTATATCCAGAAAAAGATTTATCAAAACAAAATTATATAATCGGAATTTATATAAATACAAGAATTTATTTCTTTCGGCAAGATAATATTCGATATAATATGCTTTAGGGTTGGCAGAGCTCCAATCATGATTATGCCATAAAATAGCTTTGGAAGTAACGAGCATTTTGTACTTATCAAGTGATTTTATCCTGTAAAATAAGTCGATCTCATCGAAATATGCAAAGTATGCTTCTTCAAGCATGCCGGCTTTTTGAAAAATATTAGAACGGATCATGCATGCTCCACCGCTGATGAAATCCGTTTCAAGAACGGGAGGGAGATCAACATCTATAACATTTTTATCTGCATATAATTTATGTATAGAAGCCAGTTTGTAATTTATTTTACCCCCGTATTCCTGGATTAGTTCGGGATTATTCTTGTAGTGTCTTAATATCAATGGACCCGAGCAAGCGATATTTTCATCCGATTCCATAATTTTGACCAGCGAATTTATACAATCTTTATCCAGATAAACGTCACTATTAAGTATGAATAAATATTTACAGCCGTCCCTTATCGCTTGTTTTGCTCCGATATTTGTACCCGCTGCATAACCTGTATTAGCATTGAGCCGTGTATATATTAGATCGAGGTTATATGAATTTATATGTTCCTTCCATTCAATATCAGTATTATCTAATGAATTATTATCTATTAGATAGACTTTAAAATCCTTTTCGGTTTGTTCCTTTAATGACTTGAAAAGCACTTTTAAAAATCGTTTCTGGTTATATAATACAATTATCAGACCGATTTTCTTATTCATCTGTGTTTATATAAAAACTTTGTCGTAAGCCTTCTGAAATAGATCTTTGTAATATTTTTCCGCTTTTTCAACATTGTGATTTATCTTAACAAATTTTTTTGCATTATTTCCAAGCTCCTTCGTTTTAGTAGGGTTTTTTATTAAATTTTCCAACGCAGATACAAGTGAATCTAAGTCTAAATTTATCAATATACCGTTCTTTTCATTCACAAACATTTTAGTATCTCCTACATCACTTGCAATAATAGCGTTGCCGCAAGCCATGGCTTCAAGTACACTCTGGGATGGATAATTGTTAGTTGTTTGTATGGACACAAAAACGCTCGTTTCGGCAAATATTTCAGGAGGATTCTTATGAAACTGATAGTTTATTTTAGATGATAATTTATTAGTGGAGATGAAATCCAGGACTTCATCTTTTAATGAACCCTCTCCCAACAGGTGAAATTTAACATTTGCATGTTTGTCAAGAACTATTTGTGCGGCTTTCAGGAATATAAGGGGATTTTTATCCAGTTCTAGCCTTGATGCAAAGGCAATCTCAAAATCTTCCTTATTACCGCTCTTGCAGTTTGAATAATCAACAAAAGAACAGGGACAAATGGAAACATTATTCAAATCGATCTTCAAACCCCGTTCAACGACCCCTTGATAAATAAACGGGCTCAAAAAATCTATTACATCACTATTTT
>JBEKSX010000093.1:0-11369 GCA_049516635.1 Ignavibacteria bacterium
CCAAGTTGCTTACATCCGCCGAAGGTGAGAGATTAAAAGTCGAATTGCCGTAATAAGAATAGTTCGTATCAGCCGGAATATTTTCAATCGAAACTACTGCCGCATCATTTTGCAGGCGGCTCCCTGCGGTAATATTATCAATGTATAGATTATTGCCGAAAGCGTTATATGTTATGAATTCCAGGACAACATTATTAGTGCTTGTTAACTTTTTCCCGTTCAAAAGACTAAAAGAATAAAAAAATACAATTGAACAGGTCAGCGTAATAAATATTATAATATTTCGCCTGCTGTGCTTCAACTCTATTTACCAGGTTAATTATCTTTGAGGTATAATAAAAATCATTTCTGATATATAAAACATATTTTAAAATATATATTACCTTAAAAAGACTGCTATTAATGAAACCTTAATCGCTACACCCCGAAATAGAAAAAAGGCGTTCGGGTGAACGCCCTTTAAAATATACCTGTTAATCAGATCCCGGATCAAGTCCGGGATGACTCCGGGATTACAGATCGGGATTATTTCACAAGTATCATTTTCTTCGATGCTGTGTAACTACCCGAAATTAATCTATAAAAATAAACTCCGCTTGCGAGATTTGAACCGTCGATCTGAACATTATATACACCTGCTTTCAGGAACTGGTTAACATAAGTACCAATTTCATTACCTGCCGCGTCGTAAACCTTTAACGTTACATCACCGCCTTTCGGTAAAGCAAAATTGATGTTAGTGGTCGGGTTGAATGGGTTCGGATAATTCTGGTTCAGCTCAAACGAAGCAGGGATCTTTTCAGAAATGGGCTTTATACCAATAAGGTCTCCAAGAGTAAAACCAAAGGTACCCCACTGACTGCTGTTAGCCGGAACGAACGGATCCGTAGTAGAAGGAGCGGTTGCAAGAGCAGTACCGGATTTATCAAATACTGTGAACGGATAGGTAGTCCCTCCGTCAGTTGATACCTTAAGTTGTAACTGATCGGAATAGCCGGGATAAACCGCGTATGCCCAGTCGAACTTGATCGAGTCAGTAAGATTAACATTTTGATATACATTCGTGTACAGATAATCCATCTGTCCGCTGGTGCTGTAATCATAGAAGGGCATCTCAACTGATTTGTTCCCGTCAAATGAAGGACCGTTAGCGCCGCTAAACTGTTCAAATGTAAGCCCATGATCCGGGTTAACAATGCTCCACCCTGATGGCGGAAAAGCACCCTCGAATAATTCCGGCAAAAATCCTCCGACTACGAGATCTCCGTTATTAACGATACTGCCCGGATAGAGCGAGCTGGAAGGATTATTATTAAACATTGCTCTTGGTGTTTTATCTGTATTTTGAGTATGCACATATCTATTGTCGGAATCCAACGCATAATGTCTTGCTTTTGCGCAGTTGATCACTTCCTTATTGTTATCATTCTGGACGAATACGGAAGTATATATCATAGAATCAACCCAGACAGGATCGTGTTTATAAGTAAATACATAATTGTACGTACCGGGTGTGGTGGGAATAGTTGTTCCGTTAATATCTGGATATGACTTCCGGAACACATCGTGAAATACGGTTTCTCCGTTAGTACCCGGAGGGGTTGTATAGGTAATGGTTCTTTCTATAGAATAAACCCTCATCTTATAGCTGCCGGAGCTGAGAGGTGAGTATATTGTAAGCGTAACATTAGCTCGTACTGAATCGCCCGCTATTCTCGTATCCACCACGGTTAAACCGAGCGGAGAGCCTTTCCCTAACCTTGTATTATATGGGTTGAGTAAATTTGAAAGTACTGTATACCCGCTTACCTGCTGTAACACACCGTCAATCTGAAGCGTGGGAACAGCGTTAATACTATAATAATTTGTCCTGGTTGTGTTATCTGCTACATTATATAAGAACATCGGGTCGTTATTCGCTCCCGGCCACCATACATGATGCTTTATAGCTACAATCGTATCGAACCTAGCAGATATAAATGCATCGAGAGAAGGATTGTTCTGCGCGCACGGACCGCAATTAGTCTGTGTATAAGCTTCGAACAATACATTTCTTCGGGTACCCGGAAGAATAAGAGAATACTGGAGGAGTGTATCATTGCTCCTGTTCTCATCATTACTCAACGAACAATAGGTTTTTAGATTTATAGCTGAATTCGGAGTGATAGTAAGATTATCAAAAGTAACTTCTGCCGCGGAACCGCCGGCCAGAGATGTTATTTGTTTTGTGCTTGTATAACTCCCGGGTGTAACAACAAGCGTCACATTAAATGATGAGGTTATATTACTTCTTCCCAGATTAATAAAACTGATCTTGGGAGCAATGACAAAGCTTGAACTGCCCATGAATGAATAGCTGGTGTCTTTCGGAATGTTATTGAAGGACATCACGGCAACATCATTTGAGAACCGGGTCCCCACCGAGACATTATCTATGTATAAATTATTTCCATAGTTATTCGTAGTAACGAACTGCAGCATAACATTGTTCACATCTGTTATTCCTGTTTTATTCATTCCTGAGAATGAATAAAACAAGATACAGATGCAGGTGATTGAGATGTATGTAAATATTTTTTTCATGGTTTTAGTTATTTAATTTTGGGGGTTATCTTCACTTCCAGTTAAATTTAATTCTAATAAACATATAAAAAAAGTCAACTATCCGTTATATTTATCAAGTAATACAGGATTCCAGCGGCTGAAATCCTGTCTGCGATTGGATATAAATCATAAACTCATTCGAAATAGTTTGGGAATTGCGTAAAAAAAGGGCGTTCATTGAACGCCCTTATTAATTTTCATCTATCTATACCTGCTCTTCAGGAAAGCAGTTAAAAGAAACTCCTTTATTTTATCAACCCGTCAGAGCCCGGGTTTCTAAAACAGTTGCACTATTTTATCAACATCATCTTCTTTGTTTCGATGAAACTGCCGGCTGTCAGTTTATAGAAGTACACACCGCTCGAAAGATTAGAACCATCGAAATAAAGAGTGTATGACCCCGCTTTGTGGTTTCCTTCTACCAAAGTCTGAACTTCATTCCCAAGCATATCATAGACCTTCAATGTTACATAGTCATCTTTAGGTATAGAAAACTTTATATTAGTTGAAGGGTTGAAAGGATTGGGATAATTTTGGCTCAAAGAAATATCTCTGGGAATTTCATTAATATTTTGATTGATTCCGGTGATCATTCCGTTGCGGCTCGTATTCCCAATTGAATGGTCATTATCGTTCTGAATAAATGCTATAGTATTTATCGAAGTGTCCCTCCAGACAGGATCTATCTGATATCTGAACTCGTAGTTATACGTTCCCGCAGCGGTCGGAATTGATGTTCCCTGAGAAGTAGGCAGCGATTTTCTGAAAACATTTTCAAAAATTGTTTCACCATTACTTCCGGGAGGTGATGAATAAATGATCCAATGCTCTACCACCATTACTCTTAAATAATACGAACCGGATGGTAAAGCAGTGTAATTGACTACCGTAATATTTGCTTTGTTTGAATCCGGAGGTATTCTTGTATCAACAACACTTAGCCCGCTGGGTACAGTCGAAGAAGCATAAGTATGTACATGGAGTGTCATATCGGACCAGTTAAACGGGTAACCAAGATAAACAACCGATCCCTGCATTATTCCTTCAGGAACTGCGTTAACACCATAATAATATCTTCTGTCATACGATTGTGTAGGGTTGTATAGATACATCGGATCATTGCCGGGTGAAGGCCATCCAACATGATAAGCAACACAAACAATGTTTGCCCAATTATCCGCTATCCACGCTCTAAGTAACGGATTATTATTTGCACAGGGACCGCATGTAGAACTTGTCCAGTTCTCAAATAACACTTTTAATGGTGCTTGAGAATACGAATTTGCTGAGTATAAGAAGATACTAAGCAAAACAATTATTAATGAGTATAATAATTTATTTTTCATATATTTTGCCTTTCTACTTTGACAAAAATTTTAAAGCTGATTTGAAAAAAATTGTTTTTAAGATATTCCCCATACTCAATTATATTGTTTTTCTAAAATCAATACAATGATAAACGTCATAAAAACAAATACTAAATAAATAACCTTATAAATACAAAATTATTAATAGTTTAAGTACCTTATAGAACTGGGTTTTTTAGTAGCATCTGAACAAATTGGTTTATCAATTTAAAAAGAAATTGCACCCATTAAGAAAGCCATCGGTGATTAATGGGTGGCAAGAAAAAAATAAGGGCGTTCTCATGAACGCCCTTTTAGAATTATAAATCTCTCAATACCTGATTACGCTAGATATGATTGATTGAATTTACTTAATCAACCCGTCAGAGCCCGCCATGCCTGCTGGCAGGCAGGGGTTTCTAAAACAGTTGCACTATTTTATCAACATCATCTTCTTTGTTTCGATGAAGCTGCCGGCTGTTAATTTATAAAAATAAACGCCGCTTGCCCAGTTTGATGCATCTACTTCGGCATTGTAATAACCCGCTTTAAGGAAACCGTTATAGTAAGTTGCTACTTCATTTCCGATCATGTCATAGATCTTCAGACTGGCATTACCATCTTTCGCCAGTGAGAATTTTATATTGGTTGTCGGGTTGAACGGGTTCGGATAATTTTGTGAAAGCGAGAATGAAGCCGGAATCTCATTTGAGGTCTGAACTCCGAGAGGAGTAGTGGCTGCCTGTAAGAAACCCTGACCCATCTCGGACATATACATCGGGCTGGTAGATTTGTAAGCGAATATGACCAGATCACAATTTGCGGCATTCCATGCGTTATCAAGCGTTGTATTAATGGTAGTTGCTATTGTCTGGTTCTGAGCCCATGTTCCTGAATTTAAATTATCTCCGGTTGGTCCGTTAACCATATTTCTAACCACCCATTCATGCATATAGTTCGAAGAGGCCGGTACACATTGACCGTTGTTGCTCTGCGGATCATATATGATGTGGTTTTCCGTTATGATATAGTTTATCTTGTACTGGTCACTTAGCGTTTGCAAAGCTGTTGAATTAACTGTAGCTGTTAGTACGCGTGTAGAAGAATTATAGTTCTTTGCTGTTAACACTATACTGACCACTGAATTCGGCGAACTGGAATATCTGCTATTTACGGCACTTGTCCACATCGTGTAGTCGAAATTAGTAGAGCTGTTGGTTCTGTCAATAATTGCCGTCGGGTAGGCAGTGAAACCCAGCGAAGTAATTATTGAATAACCATTAAAATTTGTGAATGGATCCCCCCCATATAGGTATGGTCCATGATAAGCCAGAACTATTGTCAGCGGATGTGCATGACAAATATTAGTTGCTGTGTAGTCGCCGCATGGACACCATGGACACCACGTACCCGTACAAAATTCCAGAATTACGCGTCTGGGTTCAGAATTAGTATCTTTTACGGATAAGATACTTACGGATATCAACAAAGTGATAATGACTGTAAATATTTTGAACTTCATTTTAATTTCCTTTCGAAAAGAAAGATTATATAAATATTTTATTAATTTGAGCCTTCTTAGTCTACTAAAATACTATAAAATATAATATAATAATAGATAAATCCATAAACTATTGTATTAGCATAATTTTAAACAAGAATTTTATCAGATCGAATGTTAATAATTTTACTTCCGTATATATTGCATTACTGGAAATGGAAATGCTGCAGATATTTATTCTCGGTTGAGAATTAAAAAGGGCGTTCTTATAAACGCCCTTTTAGAATTAGTTATCTTCCTGATACCGGACCAAGCCCGGTTTAACTGACTGAATTTATTTTATCAGCCCGTCAGAGCCCGGGTTTCTAAAACAGTTGCACTATTTTATCAACATCATTTTCTTCGTTTCGACGAAGCTGCCTGCTGTAAGTTTGTAGAAGTACACACCGCTTGCCCAATTGGATGCATCAACTTCCACATTATAACTGCCGGCTTTTACAAACCCATTGGCGATCACTGCAATTTCGTTTCCTATCATATCATAAACTTTCAAGCTTACGTTCCCATCTTTGGGAATGGAAAAATGTATATTAGTGGTCGGGTTGAACGGGTTCGGATAATTCTGTGATAAAGAATAATCAGCCGGGATTTCGTTGTTATGTGTTACGCCTAACGGGAGGGTTACCGCTTGTTTTCGTGTTTGCTGGACATAATCTCCGGAGTTCAATGCGCCGCCGGTAACAAAATAAATAAAAACGTTTGCACTGCAATTATCTGCTACCCATGCATTATCTAAAGTTGTTGTCCACGATGCTGTCTTAACCGTGTTACCCGCCCAGCTTCCCGTGCTCAATACTTCACCGGCTGCCCCGTTTACCATGTTCCTTACTACCCAGTTATGCTCGCAATATGTGCATGTTACCTCTGGGCAATAATTATAATTTGATTGTGTACACCATAGATGATCTTCTGTAATTACAAAATTAATATTACAGGCTGTGTCAATTTGTCTTTGTGATGTGACATTAGCTGTAACCTGCAGCTGGCGTGTCGAAGAATTGTAGGATTTGGTAATTGCTATGCTCACTCCGGGTATAAGTGTATTTGTCTGTATAACAACAGGGTTATTCCACGTTGTCCAGGCAATGATACCATTTCTTCTTCCAATTACTCCTGATGGATATGCACTAAATCCTAATAGACTAAGAATATTATTTCCGTTGAAATTAGCGTAGGGGTCGACTCCTCCGCCATGGTATGCCAATACCATTGTGTTCGGGAAGTTTGTTAGGACATTTTCTGCGGAAAGTTCACCGCAAGGGCAATACCCGCACCAAGCACCTGTGCAGAACTCTAGAAGAACGTTGTTTTGTTCAGCATAGGTATTAATGTTGTAAAAACCCATTAATAATACCACCGAACAAGCAAGTAATAGTATTTTTTTCATTTTTTAAGATCTCCTTTATATATTTATAAATTTTGTAATATACTTTTTCAGCATAATATAATAAAACAAATTATAAAAAGAATCAATGCTTAAGGGAACTCAAATACTGATTCAAAATTACAATATTGTAAAAACAACAGTTTAAAGGGCTAGATTAATTGTTCCGCTGTAAACGATCTAAAACAAAGGCTGTCTCAATAAATTTCTCTGGTCTTTTCACTCCCTGAGAATGTTATATCAGACAGCCTCCGTAAATAATTCATGACCAAATTCATACAACCAGTAATAACTATATGGCCGCATGAACCGGTAATTTCTATTTTATCAGCAGCATCTTTCTCACAGCGTTAAAATCGTTTGCCGTGAGTTTATAGAAATACACGCCGCTTGCCCAATTAGATGCATCAACTTCCACATTATAATTACCGGCTTTTACAAACCCATTGATATAAACCGCAGTTTCTTTTCCTATCATATCATAAACCTTCAAGGTTACATTTCCGTCCTTAGGTGCAGAAAAATGTATATTCGTAGTCGGGTTAAACGGGTTCGGATAATTTTGCAATAACGAATATTCAACAGGGATTTCGTTGTTATGTGTTACGCCTAATGGCCCGGTAACAGATTGCACCTTTGTTTGCTGTACATAGCTTTCGGTGTTCAGTTCTCCGTTAACAAAATAAACAAAAACGTTTGCGTTGCAATTATCTGCTACCCATGCATTATCTATAGTTGTTGTCCACGATGCTGACTTAACTGTATTAGCCGCCCAGCT
The DNA here is from genome assembly GCA_049516635.1 of Ignavibacteria bacterium. GTDB lineage: Bacteria > Bacteroidota > Ignavibacteria > Tepidaquicellales > OLB5 > JBEKSX01. The sequence continues at coordinate 7,674 of JBEKSX010000093.1, forward strand.
TCCGGTGCTTAAAACTTCACCTGTAGCTCCGTTTACCATATTTCGAACTACCCAGTTATGCTCGCAATATGTGCATGATACCTTAGTGCAATAATTATAATTTGCTTGTGTACACCATAGATGATCTTCAGTAATAACTAAATTGATATTGCATGCAGTATCGATCTGCCTCATCGATGTTATGTTTGCTGTAACCTGCATCTGCCGTGTCGATGAGTTGTATGATTTGGTGACAGCGATACTCACACCCGGTTCAACTGTATTTGATTGAAAAACAAGAGGGTTATACCAACCTGTCCAATTTACAGTTCCTGTTCTTCTTCCGATTACACCGGTAGGATACGCACCAAATTCTAATAGACTAAGAATATTATTTCCATTGAAATTAGCGTAGGGGTCGACGCCTCCGCCATGGTATGCCAATATCATTGTATTTGGCAAATTTCGCTGAATAATTTCCGCAGAAAGTTCACCGCAAGGGCAATACCCGCACCATGTACCTGTGCAGAATTCAAGAAGAACGTTGTTGCCTGTTTGAGCATAAGCATTATTATTGTAAAAACAGCATAATACAATAGAACAAGCAAATAATAATATATTTTTCATTTTAAGATTCCCTTTATATAAGGTCTCCTTTATATATTTATCAATTTTACTATATACATTTCATCATAATATAATAAAACAAATTATAAAAAGAATCAATATTTAGGGGGCTCGAATAAGGATTCCTTATTGTAGTTTTATGATAATAGAGGTTAAGAAAAGAGATTTTTGAGCTGTGAACTAAATAAAACAAAGGCTGTCTCAAATTAAATTCCCCGGTCTTTTCACTCCCTGAGAATGGCATATCAGACAGCCTCCGTAAATAATTAATGACCAAATTCATACAACCCGTATAAATGATACAGCCGCATGAACTGGTAATTTCTATTTTATCAGCAGCATCTTTCTCACAGCGTTAAAATCGTTCGCCGTAAGTTTATAGAAGTACACACCGCTTGCAAGATTAGAAGCATCAAATTGCGCTTCGTAATATCCCGCTTTGCCGAAACCGTTATATATCTCTGCAACTTCGTTTCCTAATATATCATATACTCTGATGTTGATATTTCCGCTTTTTGGTAAAGCGAATTTTATCTTTGTTGCAGGATTGAACGGGTTCGGATAGTTTTGTTCCAGTGAATATGTTTTTGGGACTTCTGTATTCAAATTCCTGATACCGATCGCGGGAATAGTATCCCATTGAGCGGCTTCTATTATTACATTATTGATGGGTATCTGCGGAGAAGGATTTCCTCCCGTGTAAGCACCGTTGCCTGAACCCTGCCATCTCTGGAAATACCATGTCTGGTTGTTGTACTGGAGCTGCGTAGGAGAAATAGAAAGATTCGCAACTGATCCCGAGTCATAGAAAACATTTCCGCCTGTGATAGTCGCAGGAATACCTGACGGTGTTATCGAAGAAATCAACTTGAACTGGACCTTATAATTAACGGTAAAAGCGCTCATCAGGGCTGTGATGGTCACGTTATGTACCGTATCTCCCGCATCGCTCCAGCTCTGGAATAAATATCTGGTTGAACCGAATGTCTGAGGAGAGATCGCAGCAAGTATATGTGTAGAACCGATATCCCACATGAAGAACTGTGTGCTCGAATAAGTAACATTATCAACCTTAAACTGCAGGGCGGGTCTGTTCGGGCCCACATAGATGTAATTTTTGCCTACAAGATAAGTGACGGTGGTTTTGTGTACCTTTCCGCTTGCACTTGTACCCGTAACTATAATTGTGTACGACCCTACAGGAACGCTTGAACTCGAATTTACCTGAAGAGTAGCCGAACCCGGAAAAGTGCTTATGACATTTCCTGATGGAAATGACGTTGTGATCCCGGAAGTCGGTGGATCCACCGATGCTGTGAGTGTTACCGGCGAATTATAACCCGAAGCGACATACGGTACCTGTATGGTAAATGTTCCGCTCTGGCTCTGTCCCTGTGTGACAACTTTGAAGCCAGGGTTGGGAAGCATGGTAAAGTTGGCAGTTAAAAGTGCGGCACCGAGAATTTCTTTATTTCCCGACTGTACAAAGACCATCGGTCTTATCTCACCCGACACCCAGATGGGGTCCATCTTGAATCTTTTCTCTACAATGTATGTCTGACCCGGATAGAGAACCAGGGGTGTACCATTGCCGTTCGGCAGCATCTTACGCATGACATCGTAGAAGTCAGTCTCGCCATTCGTCCCCGGAGGCGAAGAATAATGTATATGCTTTTCTATTACCGCAAATTGTATGGTTACGCTCGGGCTCGAAAGCAGGGCTTCGCAAAATACTATTGCTCTTACCATAACGCTGTCTGCAAATGTACTGTCCTGAACAATGATCGTTACCGGGCTTAGTATATCTTTTCTCTGATTGAAGAAACCCAGCAATTGTGATTGTGAATAAGCCGGATCACATTGAATAATCCCGTCGAATTTTGCCTGCGGGATATAACTGACACCATAATACGACCTGCGAAGCTCATTATCACCCGAATTGTAATTGTACATGGGATCGAGCCCCGCTACGGGCCAGTTCTGATGATAACTGATACCGACTATCCTGTCCGGGTCCTGTGATGAAAGAAATGCATCCATTATGGGATTGTTCTGGGCACAGGGTCCGCAGGTTGCGCTGGTAAAACGTTCGACCAGTACCATCCTGTCTCCTGACATTGTGATTATAGAAGATAAAAACAATGAGATGAACAGTACGGCTAAAAATGTGCATAATGTTTTCATATTACTGAGGGTTTTATTTATAAATATGGGTTATAATATGCAATTATAATATTTAATAAAATGTAAATTTTCACACACTGGAACGTGACGGGATGCCAGTCAGAATAAATTTACATTAAAGGTTTTTCTTGCTCTTGTAAAAGGAAAAATTAATTTATTTGGTTTTGCATAAATTCCTGATTTCGGGAAGAGACAATGCCGGAATCAATCAAACCTTCGGCCAGCGCCAATTCCATCAACGCTGTTACCGTTGCTCCATGCTGGGTAACCGCGCGCAATTCAGGATCAACCGCCTGAGAAAAATAATAACCTTTTACCGCACCGATTTCCGGCGTCAGATCTTCCTGCTCAAAAAGAAGTTTTCTCAACCCCGTCAAATCGGTTGCCGTTCTGGGACAAAAAGAGTAGCACTTGCCATCTTCAAGATCACAGCCATGCAACTGCACTGTCCGGTCATGATATATAACCTGATAAGGACAGAGGCCTACGCAGGCACCGCAACCAGTGCACAATCCTTCATCCAACACGTATTTTTTCAGAAAATTCTGACTTTTTGCTTTAACACCCAAACCTATTCCCATTCTCACTATTATAGAATTGTGCTTTTATATCCCATGATGATTTCTGAGGCAAGGAAATGATACTGCTCAATGGAAAATATTTTAGCTGTAAACTATGCAAATTTATTAGAACAATTTAGTTATTTTAGACAATAGCCAAGGTAATTTAACATTTTACATAAATATTTAAATGATGTTGACATCCGCTTCTTCTTGTATTATGTAGCGCCAGCAAAAAATAAATATTCCCCAGTAGCTCAGTCGGTAGAGCGGCTGGCTGTTAACCAGCATGTCCGTGGTTCGAGTCCGCGCTGGGGAGCCATTCTAGCAGAAAAGCCCTTTGGCG
>JBEKSX010000094.1:0-11045 GCA_049516635.1 Ignavibacteria bacterium
ATATGCTGAAAAAACCTCCCGAAGTTTGTAATTTCTGCGGGCTCCACCCTGATTTATAATATAATGTGTGAATAATCACAGCAATATATGCAAAAAAGAATTTTTATTCATAGCAGATATATTTTACTTTTTTTTGTCAATAAAAGTTATATATTTGAAAAGAATAAATTTAACTTGATAATCTTTCAATAACATTCTAAATTAGCCTATCGAAAATTCTACATATTAGTTTTCTACGAACTTAAAATTCATAGCTTGCATAAAACAAAATATGTGTTACTAATCATTTTCGCGGGATTGCTGTTTTCCTCCTGCGAAAAGAAAGATAATTCGGTCATTGACCCGACTCTTAATTTTCCCAATATTATATCAGCTTCGATCAATCCTTCTACGGTTGATTCCGCAGTGGTTCATTGCACGGCTTATGCTCACGTAACATCCGCTGATCCCATAGATAATGTTACGGCTACGGTAACCAGCCCGGCTCCTAATAACACTCAGGAAGGGGTATTCACCCTAAAAGATGACGGCGTTGCACCGGATTCTGTTTCAGGTGATGGTATATTCTCGGGATATGTCAGTTACACCATGGATTGCAGGTTGGTAGGAGCTCATAAAGTAGAATTTTTGGCTAAGAATGTTTCAGGTTTGGTGAGCAATAATATTATCCAGTTCTTAAATGTAATAAATTCCCATGATCAAAAACCTGTACTATCAGACCTGATCGCTCCGGACAGTCTACAAAGACCTATTTCGGGGCGGAACGGTGCGTTCTTACAGGTAACTGCCTCTGACCCGGATGGGAATTGTGATGTTCCTTTTATAGGTGGAGTATTTTTCAATTCGTACAAACCAGATTCTTCAGGCGCAACAGGAAATCCATTCTCAATGTACGATGATGGAGATCAGCTAAACCATTGCGATCAGACGGCTTATGACAGTAAATTTTCATTATGTATAGCAATCGACAACACTGCGCAACTCGGTTACTATACTTTCAAATTTAATGCAAGGGATAGGTCAAACCAGCTTAGTGACACTTTGATACATCTTATAAAAGTTTATCAATAAATGAAGAAGATTTTTGCAACTATAATATTTTTAGCTGCGGGAACCGTTTCCGGACAGGTTCTTCCGTCAAATTTTCATATACAAAAAGATTTTTCTTTTCCGAAAATTCAGCTTCCAATTAACCGGCAGGATAAGATAATTACAGGGGAGATCGTGAACCCCGTACGGTCAAGCACTATAATCTCCAATTTTATATCAGATGTAGTTGTATCGGGTGATACTATCTGGTTCGGGACCGGAAGGGGAGTATCAAGAACGGTTGACCAGGGTAACACATTCGATAACTATTACGGGATACCTCCATTCGGGAATGATGATGTCTCTGCAGTTGCGGTTTATAAAAATTTTGTCATTGTAGCCACATCTACATCAAGAGATGTTGGTTCAGAGAAAGATGTCCCGTTCGGGACAGGGATAAAAGTATCTACTGATTACGGATTCTCATGGACAGCTAATCCCCAGCCCGTGGATACTAAAGCTGATTCAACTATTATCTACGGACTGCATAATATTGTAGTACATGCAACACCTATCACTTCGACGGCAAAGAATCTCACTTATGATATTGCAGTTACAAAAAAGAATTTTACTTCGGATTCAATAGTAATATGGATAGCTTCATGGGCAGGGGAGTTCAGGAAATCGATAGATTACGGTGCTACGTTCACGAGGGTGCTGCTTCCTCCCGACAATCTTGATAGTATCAAGTGGACTGACGATTCGTTGAATTTCACATACGATCCGCGTGATCCGCCTACGGGCAACGATAATCACAAGGGTTTTTCTGTGATCGCACAAAACGATTCAACCATCTGGGTAGGTACCGCAGGAGGAATAAATAAGTCTACCGATTGGGGAATAAGCTGGAGAAAGTATAATTTTGCTAACACAGGGAATGGTACGGGTATTTCAGGTAATTTCGTGGTTGCACTGAAAGTGCAGAATATAGGGATTCAACCTATAATCTGGGGAGCAACCGATATCGGCGGAGGTACCGGGCAGCAATTCGCAGGGGTTAGTTACACATCCAACGGAGGGTTGAATTGGGGTAACTCCCTTGGAGAGGATGCTATAACTACGCACTATATCGGTGTGAAGGATTCAATTATATATGCGGCAACGGATAACGGGATATGGAGGGCTTTGTATACACCACCTAATTTCGCATGGTCCAAACCGTTCATTATTTATGACGAAGCCATAAAAGACCAGATCAGAACTACTTTATTTTATTCTGTTAATGCGGAGGGAGATTCCATCTGGGTAGGGAGCGGTGACGGTTTATGCAGGACTAGGGAGCTTGGAAGTCCCTGGATCGATAAATGGAAAATCTTCAGGGCATATCAGCCGGTTGCTTCCACTACGGACACATATGCGGCTCCGAATCCGTTTTCCCCGAAAGATGAAGTGACAAGGATCTTCTTTAAAACGGGAAAACCTTCATCTACTGTGACTGTCAAGATTTTCGATTTCGGGATGAACCTTGTGAGGACGGTGCTTCAAAATGCACCCAGAAATACACCCGATGTTATATGGACAGCTTGGGATGGCACGCGTGATGACGGCAGACAGGTAGCTAATGGAATATATTTCTACCGCATACAGGTGGATAATGACGTGACGTTCTGGGGAAAGATACTGGTTTTGCAGTAAATAATAAATTATAAAGTTTTCATGATTAAAAAATTAATCATATTATTTTTTGTATTAAGTTCTGTTTCTTACGCACAGCTTGGCGGTCTACCGGGTGCTTTTACGCGTATGGGATTCGGTGCAAGGGGAATTTCCATGGGCAACGCTATGACAGCGGTCACCAACGGCGATATCGTGGGTTATTATAACCCCGCCCTGTCTCCTTTTCAGGATGACCATTTGATAAACCTGAGCTATTCATTTTTATCGCTGGATAGGACACTGAACTTCGTGAGCTATACAAAGAACTTTAAGATACCGAACCAGCCTCAGGGAGGTGCAGGTGTAACTTTTGCGTGGATCAACGAGGGTGTCAGCAACATAGACGGACGCGATGCCGACGGCTTCCAGATAGGTACGTACTCCGTGAGCGAGAACCAGTTCTTATTTGCCCCAGCTATCAGGGTTTCGGAGAAGGTTTCCCTCGGCGTCGGATTTAAATTTTATTATTCGAAATTATTCAGCGGTGTAACCTCTACATCACTGGGCTTTGATATCGGCGGAGTATACATAATTAATGATAAACTTAATGTAGGTTTTGCTGCAAAAGACATCGCCTCTAAATATCAGTGGAATACCAATGACCTTTACGGAACGAATGGTACGACTACGACGGATAGGTTTCCTACTCTCTATGAACTGGGTGTATCATACCTTTTACCGAAAAATCTGGGTCTTGTAGCTTTAGGCTATGAGGGGAGTAACCAGAGGTCCAATATTGTCCGTATGGGCACAGAGATAAACCTCGTCAAGGATTTTAGTTTCAGGGCGGGATTTGACAGGTTTGATTTCAATGCGGACGATAAGTTCGGGAATTCCGAAATAATGTTCGGTATAGGATACCAGAAGGGGTTTAGTAATTACATAGTAGGGATCAATTATTCTTTTGTTCTAGAACCCTATACTCACAATCCATTCCAGACATTAACAGCAGTATTCAAGATCAAGTAATGAAAAAAATATTTATAATATTAATCATTTTATTCACAAGCGGAAACATTCTCGCTCAGAATGACGGTCCGGGTAGTACGGGGCTCTCATTTCTGAAGCTGGGCGTAACATCACGGGCTGTTTCTCTGGGTGAAGCTGTGGTTTCAACGTCAGATGATGCTTCAGCTGTGCATTATAACCCTGCAGCGATGTTTCTCGGCTCTAATGTTAATGTCTTATTCATGCACAACGAGTCGATCATCGGAATCAGAACAGAGTATCTTGCAGGTAAGGTCAAGATGGATAAACTGGCATTGGGCTTTAACGTGAACAATACTTCCGTCAGCGATATACAGGTGAGGGAAATACCGGGTGCTCCGGAGGCTACGTTTACTTCGCAGGATTTTGAGCTCGGTTTTTCCGGCGCATACAGGATCAACGAATTCCTCCAAGTCGGTCTTGGAGTAAAATTCCTGTACGAAAAGATCTATATTGATAATAATGACGGTTATGCTTTTGATTTCGGCGGATTGTATTCGAAAGATAAGCTCTCGATCGGAGCTGCTTTTGCGAACCTCGGACATATGAATTCATTGAGAAGTCAATCTACAGTGCTTCCCGCATCATTCCGTTTGGGGGCATCGTATCTGTTTCCTTTTTCAGGAATTAATGCAGTATTAAGGGCATCGGCAGATGGTTATAAAGTACTTAACGGTGGTATTATTCATGGCAACGGCGGAGCTGAGTTTATTTATAAAGATCTCTTAAGCATACGGGCTGGATACCAGACAGGTTATGAAGATAGAAACATTACTACAGGTATCGGTTTAAAATATAAAGCGTTCAATCTGGATTATGCGTTTGTTCCGTACAAATATTCTCTAGGGAACAGCCATACTTTTACTCTCGGTGTATCATTTTAATAAACTTGCAATTAATAAATGGACGTAATACGATACGAAAAGAAATATCTGAATGAATGGGAGAACTTTGTAGCATCTTCGAACAACGGGACAATTTTCCACACAAGAAAATTCTTATCTTATCACCCTGCCGACAGATTCAAAGATAATTCGCTCATCTTTACTGAAAAGAACAAGACCATAGCTTTATTTACGGCAGCTCAGGTAAGGCGTGATGACCGCGAAACTCTTATTTCACACCAGGGAGCTTCATACGGTGGTTTTGTTTATCAGGACAACCTTAGCATAAAACAGGCATTCGAGCTTACGGAAAATTTGATAGATTATACGCTCAAGAATAAGTTCGAAAGGATAATTATTACACATTCGCCTTTTGTTTACCAGAGGCGTTATAATAATTACATAGACTTTGCTTTTTCCAAGAACGGTTTTCAGTATTTGAAAAGGGAAGTATCAAGCGTGGTTGTGCTGGATGTGAAGGAAGACGAAGTGTTGAAGCTGTTCAAGTCCGAAGCGAGGACGGCTGTAAGGAGAGCTGAGAAGCTTGGGGTAGTTATAAAAAGAACCGATGATTTCGAAACTTACTATAACATCCTGAAGAGTAACCTGGCGCTCAGGCATAATGTTCAGCCGGCACATACCCTGCCCGAGCTTATAAAGCTGAATAAGCTTTTCCCGGATAAGATACAGCTTATCGGAGCTTACGTAAAGAATAAAATGGTAGCCGGAGTTGTAAACTTTTACTGCAATGACCAGGTGGTACTGGTCTTTTATATAAGCCACGATCCCGAATACCAGAATTACCGGGGAGTTAATCTTCTTTTTTACAGCATAATGAAGGATGCCATCAAGAGGGGACTGAGCTATCTTGATTTCGGATTATTCACGGTAAATATGGATCCGAATTGGGGACTCGGCAGATTCAAGGAAAATTTCGGAGCCAGGGGTATACTGAGGGATACTTATTATCTGGATTTGAAGTATTAAGAGTTAATTGCAGAGAAGTGTAGATGTGGTGTTTCAAGTCATAAAGATTTTACTATAAATGCTGTTTTTTGATAAAGTTCTAATTTATTTCAACCCCCCCCCTTGAACCCCCCCTTTAATTAAAGGGGGGAAAAGCCCTGATTTATCAGGGCAGGGGATTTTTGATTAAGAATACACAATAAATTCTTATTAAGAGAAAAAATAAATTAAATATTTGATTTGAGAAATAAACCCAGAATATATTTCGTTGTTTGTTTTACGGCATTAATTATTTCCTATTATGTATCGTTACGTATCGATGCACCTAGCATAGACGATAAGTACAAACGCCATACGGGTATTATTTCCAACACGATAGAATATCCTTATAAGTACCGCTTGATAAATCCTTATATTGCCCAGATAACTTTCTCAATTCTTAAACCGGTACTGCCTGAGAAAACTGCTTTCTTTTGTGCATATGTCCTGCAAAACTTCATAGTTTTTTTATTTCTCTGTTACGTAGTAATAAAATATCTGTCATTGTGGCTGGATGAATTAGGTTCATTGCTAGGGTTATTGATATTCTCTGTTCTTGTTCCTCTATCACTGACAGGGTTCGATGTGCTGGGTGATATGACCACAGCCGGGTTTATGGCGCTCGGATTTTATTTTATCAATTCCGATAAGCTAAAATATCTCTACCCGGTTATTTTTATCGGTGCATTTAATGAGTTCCAGGTGATATTATTGATACCGTTCTATTTCTTCGGCAAAAAAAATAATTTTACTTCATGGCAAGCCTGGAAAAATTGCATTCTTCTTTTTATAACATTCCTGGCAGCATACGTATTAATATACCTGATGAGAGGTGGCAACGCAGGAAAAGAGGATATAATATGGTATTTTACAAAGGATGCATCGTATAACATATCTCACCCGGGATTTATTTTGCAATGGATAATCATGATAGTTCCTTTGCTTTATTATGCATTGAAGGATTTCAGGTCGAAGCCCGCCTTTTTGAAAAGGAATCTTTTAACCGTTTTACCTCTGTTTTATATTTTTGTATTTTTCTTTATGGCGCGTATGCGTGAAATAGATAAAGCTCTCACTATCTTCATAATACTTATACCTATGGCTCTCCTCTCGCTTATCCCTGAACACAAAAGTTCTACCGGACCCGAAACCTGATGTGCGGAATTTCCGGAATATTGAACTTCAATAAAGAACCTGTTAAGCCGGAATACGTGGAAAAGATGAACACTCTTATCCATCACCGGGGACCCGACGGGAAGGGAGTCTTCTGTGAGGATAATGTTGGGATCGGCAGTAACCGTCTTGCTATTATTGACCTGCGCACTATAGCCGACCAGCCGTTATTCGATATAACAGAACGTTATGTTATTGTTTATAACGGAGAGATATTCAATTATATAGAAGTAAGGGATGAACTTCTGCAAAAAGGTTATAAGTTCAAAACGAAATCCGATACCGAGGTTATCATAAATGCATATATCGAATACGGTGAAGATTGCCTTCATAAGCTCAACGGTATGTGGGCATTTGCAATCTGGGACAGGAAAGAAAAAACATTATTCTGCTCAAGGGATAGATACGGTATCAAACCGTTCTACTATTATAAGGATGCGGACAGGTTAATATTCGGTTCGGAGATCAAGCAGCTCCTATCCCGCGGTATCAGGAAAGAAGTGAACGATGAGATGGTTTATGATTACCTTGTTTTCAATTTTATTGACCACAACGAACTTACTTTTTTCAAAAACATATTCAAATTACCTGCCGGATGGAAGCTTACCGTAAAAAATAACAGATTGTCCGTTGCACGGTGGTATGAACTGCCGGAAAACAGGTTAGACGATTCAGAAATTGCATCATTATACAGGGATTTTTATGAGCTTGTTTATGATTCCGTCAGGCTGCGATTAAGAAGCGATGTGGAAGTCGGGAGCTGCCTAAGCGGGGGTCTTGACTCATCCACCATTGTTTGTTTGATGCATGATGCGCTGGTTAAGGAAGGGAAAACGGATATCCAAAAAACCTACACTGCCTGTTTTGATGATAAGGAGATTGATGAGAGACCATATGTGGAAGAGGTAATTAAGCAAACCAATTCAACGAAGTATTATCTTTTTCCCGATTCCAAACAGCTTCTTGACGACCTTGATAAAATGATATGGCATCAGGAAGAACCTTTTGTCGGTTTCACGGTTTTTTCACAGTGGAGCGTATTTAAAAAAATACATGAAACAGGTTTAAAAGTTGTACTTGACGGGCAGGGTTCCGATGAGATCATGCTTGGCTACTTTTCATTCTATCCATTTTACTTAAAACGTCACCTGTTAAATCCCATAAAATTTATTTCGGAATATTTTCGTGCAATAGGAAAAACCCAACTAGGATTCCCCAAATTCACGGCTAATCTCTTTTACTTTAATCTGCCTTATATCAGGTATAAAGAAGTTCGTTCTTCGGCAGGTAAGTTCATCAAACAAGATTTTCTTAATTCACAAAATAGAAAAAATGTGTTTTACGAAATGATTGGTGCGGGAGATCTTTCTGCGAACAGGATGGCAAATTTGTGGAATATTTCGTTGCCTTCTCTTCTGAGGTATGAAGATAAAAGCTCGATGGCATTTTCTGTTGAAGCCCGTTTGCCTTTTTTAGATCACAGGTTGGTGGAATACATCTTTTCCATACCGTACGATTTCCTGATAAAGAACGGCTGGACAAAATACGTTCTGCGGGAGTCCATGAAAAACAAAATTCCTGAGGATATCCGTTTAAGAAAAGGCAAGCTCGCATTTTCAGTCCCGCAGAAAAGGTGGTTTAAAGAGATACACAATGATATTAATGATATGATGAGTAACGATTTCCGGTCAGGAAAATATGTAGATTCGAAAAAGCTGCTGCACGTATTATCTTCCCCGAAATATAATGATAAAGTGATCTCGAGGGTCTTAGGACTCGAAAAATGGATGGAAGTCTTTGATCTGAAAAGTTAAATAACTAAAATTTATCCCTGTATCTTTTATAATTTTTGTATCACAGACTACTTTAACAGCACCATCTTCTTAACTGATGTATAACTATTGTTCCCCTCTAAAGGTATGATATTTATCCTGTAAATATAGATACCGCTCGGTAATGAAGAACCGTCAAATCTTAGTGTATACATTCCCGCACTTTTTACTTCATTGAGCAAAGTTTTTATCTCTCTGCCAAGAACATCATATATAACAAGCTTCACCATACTGTTTTTGGGAACAGAATAATCTATCTTTGTTTCGGGATTGAACGGGTTCGGATAATTTTGTGAAAGATGAAACTCGATTGGAGAATTTATCGGCTTCATTTTATAACCTACCGAAGTATCTACTATGAAAGCGCGGGGTGCTGACCAATCCGACCAGCTTGCAGGATCTAAACCTGGATTCTTCGAACGCACTTTCCAGAAATTTACATGCCCGGGTTTTACCGGAAGACCTGAAACCGTATAATTTGCATCCTTTATATTTTCTACAACAATTTTTATATGATCCCCCATCTCTATCATTATATCGTATGCGTTATAAGCTGTTAGCGAATCCCATCTGAATGTTACACTTGAACCCACAACAGCACTGTCCGCAGGGAATATCAATTGTGGAATTGGCGGAGCTTGAAATCTCTCTAATACGCTAAGAAAGGTTGATAGATTCACTTCCCTGAACATTTCGTAATTCCATTCTTCTGTTAAACCGCCTCTCCAGACCCAGAGGGAAAAATGCCAACCGTTTGCGATGCTGATATCCGCAACATCCGAAATATACTGGTAGCATCCGCCCTGGGGAAGCATTATTCCGAATTCTCCTAGTAATACGGGTGCGCCTCCTGTAGTACCCTGAAAACTTTTTAATCTGCCGAACACTACCTGCTGTAAAAACGTCTTATCATAGTATTGCTGTGAAAGATAGGTAATATTCCAGTATGTTCCCGGATATACCAATGTATACGGGACAGCGGCACTCGTATATTCCTTAGGCATATAGTTATGGGCGGAATACACTATGAACGGGTCATCCATCACGTACGCGGGAAAGAGTTCCGGGGTGGAATATGCAAAGTTCTCCGTGATAATTGGAAGTTCGCTATCGATAGTTCTTATCTCAGCAATCCATGCAGAATATACAGCATCCATATGTATGTTGTATATCGTTTCGAGAAAAGATTTATACAGTTCTGAAGTATTAGCCGCAATATATTTCACCTTCGGTCTTGGCTCGACAACCAGGTTTAGCCCTACAAATAAAGAATCCCCGGCATACCGCTGGACTATGGATGTCAGCATATCTCCATAAAGAGATTGCTCTGCCGTGTTTCCTGTATTCCATATCCTTGACTCACCCGTTTGTCCCGTTGATTCCAGATAGGTATCGTATGCACCCGGACCTGACCTTACTGCGATGACATAGTAGATCCCTGCCTGTCTGCAATAATTTACAAGCTGATCTGTGCCGGCTATGTTCGCTTCCTGATCCTGATAGGGAGGGTCTTCCGCTTTGAAGCCCCTTGTTCCGATCTGGAAGAAATTACCCCCGCAGTTCTTAAAGTCCATAAAATCCTGCAGAGTTTTAGGTGTCTCATATAAAACATTATATCCTCTGAAGAAAGACGGATCGAGCCACTTATCATATTTGCTGTTAATGCTTTGAGAAAAGACAATATCTGTAAAAGACAAAAATATAAGTATATATGATATTTTTATTTTATACATGGCAGATATTGTATTATTTAACCTAAATATAGTTAATTATTTGTATTTCTACTAATCTTCTTTTTTGATGAAAATTAGACACGATTGTAAATATTGATTTACCCGTATATTACATTCTAATCTGAAAAACAAGAAAATTTGAATTAACGCCCTATAAATATGTATTTCCTTATTTTGGGCTATTGTAAATAAATATAATTTAGTATAATTATTAAGTTCTATAAATCCTCATATTCCAGTTGTTGTTTTTTCAGTTCTGAATATTTATTAACCTTGGAGGTTAAAATGAACAGATCTACCTTTCTCATTCTCCCTTTCATATTTATCCTGATACAATCGGCTAATTCACAGTACTATTACAACCAGGCATTTAGTTTTTCAGGTGCTGCAGGTGACTACGCAGCGACAGATCCGGGAGCAAAGCTGAACATTACGGGAAGCTTTACAATCGAGTGCTGGGTAAAACCCATAAACGCTTCTTCCCCGTTATCGCAGATCCTTGTCCAAAAAAGATCGGGTTCTGCATCAAGCGGGTACACCATGTATCTTAATGCCGGTAAAGTTGCAATTAGAACTAATTCTTCAACACGTTTGACAGGTAATACAGTTATACCCAACGGAGTATGGTCGCATGTAGCGGGTACATACAATTCTTCTTCAGGGGTTTTTAACATATATTTAAATGG
>JBEKSX010000095.1:0-10988 GCA_049516635.1 Ignavibacteria bacterium
GGTTCTTAGGAATTGCGTTTTCAATTATTTTCAGCAGGCCACTGGAACTTGCCAGAACGCTTTCGAATGAAATGGAGCGCGAAATAGGTCCGTCATAGAAAAATATATCGATATATTTGCTCTTATCTGTTTCGGAAAAACAGCGGTACGGGACCTGCGGGTCGATATTATTATGTGTTACATCGGTCCACGATCCGGTTCCAATCTTTCTTATCATTTCAGCCTGACCTACATCTAGGATTATATATTTTATCCCTTCATTTATAAGTACTTCAACGGTTGGCATGTTACAGGCGGTCTCGGGGAGCCACATGCTTTCCGCATCCCTGTGAAAGTCATATTTAAACTCTTTTAATCCCCAACGCACCTGTGTGACCTTATCCCTTTCGTTCGTAAGGGGCATAATCATGTGGTTGTAAGCCATCGCGATAGCATTACCGTGTCCGTTATGATGTCTTACACTTTCCTTATCGGCTTCAACTATCTTCAAAAACGTATCATAGTGTTTTGATTTGATCCAGCTAAGCAGGGTAGGTCCGAAATTGAAATTTATGTATTCGTAATTATTAACTACTGAAATTATTTTACCTCTGTCATCAATTATAGGTGCTTCAGCATTTGTTTTGTAGCATTCGGTATATATTCTTTCATTCCAGTCATGAAAAGGGGATGCGCTTTCCTGCCTGTCTATCTCAGCGGTCCATGGGTTTTCCCTGGGAGGCTGATAAAAATGTCCGTGGATACAAATGTAGATCAATTAAAATTAGTAAAGATTAATGAATAATGAAATAATTAGAAAAAGTTAATTACTATCACGTTTCCACATATAGATATTTCAATGTCTATCCAAAATAATTTTAATGAAAAATTTTCATTATACTTTTTTCAAAATAAAAATTAATATTAAATAAGGCAATTAGCATTAAATTTTGCTTCTAACCCCCCTGTGTCCCCCCTTTAATCAAAGGGGGATTTAGGGGGGTTTTAGGTTAAGATTAAGAATTAATATAAATACTTTACTTTTTATAAAGATTTTTCTAGTTCTATATCTATTTTGACTTCAGTGTGATATTTTCATTAACCCCATCATTTATGATGGAATATAACTAGTAAATTCTATCAGCTTTCGCCATTATCTGCCATGTCAAATTGTGAGTTTGCGACATTCACTCATTTATTTCAGTGGGGTACCCCCCGGTAACTTAAGTAATGCTTTCATACGATTTTTGTCGATTCCGCTCAATTAAGTAGTTAAAAATAACACATAACTTAAGGTAACTTAAAAACGCATTTTTTAAACAAGTCATTGAATTACAATATGTTATATTTTTTGAATGATTTTATCTTATTTTGCGACATGTGGTATAAATATCCAGCTATAGAACATTAATAGACATTAAATCACATTTTTAGCATAAAAGTGCTCAAATTAATAAAAATTTATTGATACTATCTGCAAATATAATATATACATTTTGATAAATCAAGGTAATAATCAGGTAGTAAAATATCCAGATCATCATATTAAAGGTTAAGGACCGGAAGTTCTTATTATTCTGTGTCCCCACGCTAAAGCGTGGGGTTAGAGTATGTCCTATAACTAACGTTAAGTAAAGTTCTAGAAAAGCCTGTCTGAGTTAGGTAGTACTACCTGACAAAAATTTATTATTCTCCCCATTCATATAAATTAGCAGCAAGAGGGGGGAGGGTGACCTCGATAAAATCCCCGAATTCATGGCATCTGCCGTGTTGTGCATTAACACCGCCGAGATTTCCAATACCGCTTCCGCCGTATATTTCAGAATTGCTGTTCATTATCTCTTTATAATATCCCGGCTTCGGAACTCCAAACCTGTATTTATAACGCACAACCGGGGTCATGTTGAACGTAAATAAAATGATCTGTTTTCCGTCTGCTGATATCCTATAGAAAGCAAGAATACTGCTTGCCGCATCGGAGAAATCTATCCATCTAAAGCCGTAATATTCAAAATCGATCTCATATAGTGCGCGGTGTTTCCTGTATAAATTATTTAGGTCTTTCATGAACAGATTCAATTTTCTGTTAAGGTCATTTTCGAGCAAACCCCAGTCTATGGAAACATCGGAATTCCATTCATTGTATTGTCCGATATCGTTGGTCATAAAATTAAGTTTCTTGCCCGGCTGCCCGAACATAAACCCGAGGAATAATCTTACGTTCGCGAATTTCTGCCAGGTGTCTCCGGGCATCTTATCATAATGAGACCTTTTGCCGTGAACAACCTCATCATGTGAAACAGGCAAAATAAAATTTTCGGTGAAGGCATACCACAACGCAAATGTCAGTTTATTCTGATGGAATTTACGGTGCACAGGGTCTTTTGTAAAGTAAAGCAATGTATCATTCATCCACCCCATATTCCATTTCATATCGAAACCGAGTCCTCCTGTATGAACCGGACGTGAGACGGCTGGCCAGGCGGTGGATTCTTCCGCTATCATTAAAATTCCCTGGTTGTACTTATGTACAATATTGTTGAGGTGCTTAATAAAGTTGATCGCTTCGAGATTTTCTCTTCCGCCGTAAATATTAGGTTCCCATTCACCCGCTTTGCGGGAATAATCAAGGTAGATCATCGAAGCAACCGCATCGACCCTTAATCCGTCAGCGTGATAAACATCGAGCCAGAACAATGCACTCCCGATAAGAAAATTCTGGACTTCATTTCTACCGTAATCGAAAATATAAGTACCCCAGTCCTGCTGAAATCCTTTCTTCCAGCTTTCATAAGCATAGATCTGCTTCCCGTCAAAAAAGGATAATGCATAATCATCTGTAGGAAAGTGCGCAGGTACCCAATCCAGTATAATACCTATATCGTTCTTATGACAGTGATCTATGAAGAACATGAGGTCCTCAGGTTTACCGTAACGGCTGGTGGGTGCGTAATAATTAGTGACCTGGTATCCCCACGATATATCGAGAGGATGTTCCATTACGGGAAGAAGTTCTATATGGGTGTATCCCATCTGTTTAGCGTATCTGACTATTTCATAAGCAAGCTGCCTGTAGTTCTTGAAGCCCCATTCGTTCGGGAAATCTTTATTATTATAATCCTTAGACCACGAACCTAAGTGTACTTCATATATTGAGACAGGGAAACCGCAGAAAGCAGGGGCATTATCCATTTTAAGCTTGCGTTCTTTCATCCATTCATCGTCATGCCACTCATAGCCCGATAGATCCGCAACTATCGAAGCGGTCTTCGGTCTCATTTCAGCTCTGAATGCGTAAGGATCGGTTTTATACCGGTATTTATTATCTACAATTGACCTGATCGCATATTTGTACAGCGCTCCTTCACTTAATTCCGGGATAAATACGGACCAGACTCCGCCTTCATTAAGCTTTGTCATATGGTGGGATTCTTCATTCCAGCTGTTGAAATCACCTACTACACTTACGTCCAAAGCATTAGGTGCCCAGACGGCAAAGTGAACTCCTTTCTGCTCATTAATGCATGCAGGATGAGCCCCCATCTTTTCATAAATTTTGTAATGTGTACTCTGGCTGAAAAGGTGCAGATCGTATCCGGTTATTATCGTATCTTTGATTATGTTATCAGAGTTATTCATATTCTATATTATGTTATCAAGGTTGTTCATATTATATAAAAAATTACTGTATATACTCAAAAATAAACAAGGGAGCGGGCTACCTTGCTTTAGATGTAAATAAGCTTTGTTTTATTATTTTTACTGTAAAGTTAGTATTAATAATCCGGTGTAAGAAACGGCTGCATAAATGTAACCCTCGTAATAACAAACATTGATTACTGTGCTTGGAGTCTTATAATAACCTGCCCGGAGAGGAGAATTAGGTGTACCGATGCTGAATGCTTCCACGCCATAATCAGCTGAAGCGCTGTAAAGGATTGCCCCATTACTCGCCAGACCGTTGTAACTCACACCCTGCGTTTGAACCGAACCTACTAATCGAATTTGAAAAGGATTGGTAACATCGATTACAAATATCCCATCCCCTCCATCTGCTAAATAAGCGCGGTTCATAGTAACCAAAACGTCATTAGTGTAGCCGGGTGTATTATAACCGTTTATTTCAACCGGGGCAGACGGATTTGTGACATTTACCATATCCATTCCTACGGAAGCGTCAGCGATGTATGCGAGTCCGTTAACAACATGAATACCCTGAATATGATCGACAAGGTTGGTGTATACAGACAACTGGCTCACGCTGTTCGGTAAATTACCCAGGTTGTAAATATACAGGTTTCCTATAAACGTTCCGATGTACGCTATTTTCGATGTTGTATCAACAAATGATGAAAGTACCCTGTCTCCCTGGAAGGTCAGGATAGTATCCAGAACAGGATTATAGGGATCGGATACGTTTATAATGTCACATCCCTGATTCCCGTCAGCAACTAAAACGAAAGGTATATTATTAATGTGTGCAAAAAAAGTATTGAGGGAGGTGCCTGTTGTATTATAATTCGATGCCAGTATGGGATGAACCGGTACAGTAACATTAATAATCTCAAGACCGCTAACTCCGTCTGCTACGAAGGCGAAAGTGTTTGTGCCTATTTTCCCAACGCTGACACCGCTTGCATAGTCGGATGTCTTAAATGTACTGATAAGCGTCATATTGCTAGACTGCGATTCGGTTGAAGTACTGTTATCCTTGCATCCTGTCAGAGATAAGGTAAATAATATAAAGGCGATCAGTATAAAAGTTGTATTGAATTTCATGTTCACATTTAAAAAAAATTAATATTTACAAAGTTATTAATTTAAACAGTGAAATACAAATAAGAAGAGAAAAAGGATAATTCCATTGATAAGAAAATAACAAAGGTTTATATTTGTTTGCACTCTTAGCTCAGTTTGGTAGAGCAGCTGACTCTTAATCAGCGGGTCGGGGGTTCGAGTCCCCCAGAGTGCACAAAGAGTTAATAATGCCGAAAAACAGTTTTTTTCGGCATTTATTTTTATGGATAAAGCAAAAGCCGGTCAATTTGGTGTGACCGGCTTTTTTATGAAAGTTCAATGCAAGTTTATTTCAGAAGCAGCATTTTCTTAGTGTCCGTGAAAGTGCCTGCAGTCAGTCTGTAGAAATAAACACCGCTGGGAAGATTGGAAGCATCAAAGTTCAATGAGTACGTACCGGGAGTTTTAATTTCGTTCAAGAGCAGTCCGACTTCTCTGCCGAGAACATCATATACAACCAATCTTGCTAAACCCGTTTTTGGTATGTCAAATTTGATCGTAGATGCCGGATTGAACGGATTGGGATAATTCTGATAAAGTGCGTACGACGCGGGGATCTCATTATTATTATTATGTATCCCAATTACGATAGGTCCTGAACATCCCAGAGCTGCCCAGACATTATAAGGACCTGATTCGGAGTACAGCACAAAGCAACTATCGTTATTAACATATCTGAATCCCGGTTTAGGACCTTGAGTGCCAGAGGTTATGCCCATATAATTCATTTTTTGGATATGTGTTGTTCCTCCGGAAGGTGTAACCCCGACATAATGGACCGAGTCAGAACTGGCAATAGTAGAGAATGCAAAATAATACCTGTCCGCATTTCTGACACCAACAATATCCGGCTGATAATTTGAATTCGCATTGCTTCCCCAGAGAGTGCTTTCGAACACTGAATTAAAGTTCCCGTAGTTGGTTGTTCTGAAATATTTGACATTCCAGTTAAACGAATAAATCTCATTAAAAACACAGAGCACACTGCCATTATCATATCCATTCGAAGCTATTCTGGCCCACCGTTTAAAGGCAGTTGCTTCGCTTCCTGCCTGTGAGGAGGCGTTTCCTACGGCAGGGGTTCCGTTAAGATTGGCTTTGGAGAAGAAGATCCTGGTACTATCAGGTACACCCGAAAATGATACGATAATAGAATCACCTGCTGAGCCTCTGATGTAAGCTATATCCGAATATAATGTTCTTACATATCCGGCTGGACCGTTGGAGCAGTACCACCAGAATTTTTGACCCTGGTATTCAAACGCAGGAGAAGTAGTATAAGGATTCAGGCACCTAACATATTTTTGAGTATTGATATGTATATTGCTGGCATCGGTTGAGTCGAACGAACAAACGATATAGGTCCAGGAATTCGAATAAAAATTTGCGTTATCTGAAGTCATCCTGACATTGTAATATCTTTTTGCGGGATCATCACCGGGCCATGAGAAAGCAAAAAGTCCGCCAGCAAAAGTAGTAATGTCGAGTACTGCACCACCCGAAAACCATTTTCCGTTACCGCCTGTCTGTCTCAAACCGTAAACAGTCCAAAGATATTTATCACCGGAAGAAGATTCTATTATTTCCATATCCAGATCATCATAGTTGATCTTATCGGTACCGCCCAGCCAGGCTAAAGCGTACAGTGTCCATGTTGATCCTCCGTTATTTGAATAAATAAATCGAAGCGAATCCGGGGAACTTGAGTTAGCTGAAAATGCATAGACAACCCATAACCTGCCTTCATTAGCACCTCTTTGCTCAGTGAATGTTGCAATACCCTTGATAGTACGGGCAGAGTTATTGTAGAGCAGGTTATTTGTGATGTTATCTGTCGAATAATTTGGATTAGGAATTCCGGCATACTCAATACCTCCTCCGTAATAGGGAGTCATTTTAGTAGAAAAATTTCCTGTTTCGGTACCCAGCTGTCTGTTGAGCTGCTCGATCCGACCTCTATAAAAGGGATTATCCGTTCTCTTCAGCCTGTATATTTCGTTCTCAAGATCAGTTTGTTTTTGAGATTTTTCCTTGACAACGTTTACACCCGAGACATCATTGTAATTTGCAGTGTTATTGCCGAGATACCTGTCATTTGTTACATGAACATTGGGCATTTCTTGTGAAAAGCTGGACTTGAACAGTAAGAGCAGAAACAGAAGTAACGTAAATAAAGAAATTTTAGTTTTCATAAATGATTCCTTTCATTTAATTAAAATTTATGGTTTAAAACGAAACTTTAGTTTATAACCTATAACGATATGATACTACAGGTTAAACCTGTCCCGTTGTGGTGATTAAAAAAACGGATGATCTTTTTAATCAATCTTGTAATATGCTTATTAATAAATTATTTTTATAGATTCAATGTCAAAGAAAATATTTTTATATCAAGATTTGATTTTAGTTTCTACAGGATTCTATGAAAACGCTTTATTTTCAAGAAATTTGAAGTATATCAAATAGATATTTAAAATCAGAGAAATCCCATCGAGTAGGCATAATAATTCAATTATCCAAAATTTTTTCGATTCTACTTTTTCTTGAAAATGTAAAAGCCGGCCTTTTTCGAAAAAGACCGGCTCTTGATTGAAAGTTCGTTCTAAATTTATTTCAGAAGCATCATTTTCTTTGTATCCGAGAAATTGCCTGCAGTCAGCTTGTAGAAATAAACACCGCTGGGAAGATTAGAAGCATCAAAGTTCAATGAGTAAGTACCGGGTGTTTTGATTTCGTTCAAAAGCAGTCCGACTTCTCTGCCGAGAACATCATATACTACTAATCTTGCTAATCCGGTCTTGGGTATGTCAAATTTGATCGTAGATGCCGGATTGAACGGATTGGGATAATTCTGATAAAGTGTATACGACATGGGGATCTCATTATTATTTTTGTGAATTCCAAGTACTATAGATCCTGAACATCCCGCAGCTGCCCAAACATTATAAGGACCTGATTCGGAGTACAGAACAAAACAACTATCGTTATTAACATATCTGAATCCCGGTTTAGGACCTTGAGTACCTGAGGTTATGTCTATATAATTCATCTTGTAAATATGATTTGTTCCTCCGGTTGTTGTTACGCCTACATAATGCACGGAATCGGAAGTTGCGATGGTGGAAAATGCAAAATAATGTTTATCCGCATTCCTGACACCAACGATATCGGGCTGATAATTATAATTGGCCGCACTTCCCCAGAGAATGCTTTCAAACACCGATGAGAAGTTCCCGTAGTTGGTCGTTCTGAAATACTTAACATTCGGGATAGTAGGGTAGTACTCTCTGAAAACACAGATCACACTTCCATTATCATATCCGTTCGAAGATATTCTGGCATACTGTTTATAAGCAGAAGCTTCGCTTCCTGCTTGTGAGGTAGCGTTTCCTACAGGAGGATTCCCGCCAATATCACCTTTGGAGAAGAAGATCCTGGTACTATCAGGTACACCCGAAAATGATACGATTACAGAATCGCCTGTTGAACGTCTAATGTAAGCTATATCCGAATATAATGTTCTTACATATCCGGCGGGAGAAGATGAGCAGTACCACCAGAACTTTGGACCCAGGTAACTAAATGAGGGTGAAGTTGTATAAGGATTTATGCACCTTGTGAATTTTTGAGTATTGATATGTATATTGCTGGCATCGGTTGAGTCGAACGAACAAACGATATAGGTCCAGGAATTAGATAAAAAAGTAGCGTTATCGGAAGTCATCCTAACATTGTAATATCTTTTTGAGGCATCATCACCGGGCCATGAGAACGCAAAAAGACCGCCGGCAAATGTGGTAATGTCGATCACTGCACCGCCTGTAAACCATTTTCCGGTACCGCCTGTCTGTCTTAAACCGTAAACAGTCCAAAGATATTTATCACCGGAAGAAGATTCTATTATTTCCATATCCAGATCATCATAGTTGATCTTATCGGTACCGCCCAGCCATGCTAAAGCGTACAAATTCCAAGTAGATCCTCCATTATTTGAATAAATAAATCGAATCGAATCAGGGGAACTTGAGTTAGCTGAAAATGCATAGACAACCCATAACCTGCCTTCATTAGCACCTCTTTGCTCAGTGAATGTTGCAATACCCTTGAGAGCACGGGCAGAGTTATTGTAGAGCAGGGTATTGAAGATGTTATCTGTTAAAGGAACAGGATTAGGAATTCCGGCAAATACAACACCTCCTCCGTAATAAGGAGTCATCTTAGTTGAAAAATTTCCTGTTTCAGTACCTAGTTGTCTGTTGAGCTGCTCGATCTGACCTCTATAAACGGGATTATCCGTTCTCTTCAGCCTGTATATTTCGTTCTCAAGATCAGCTTGTTTTTGAGATTTTTCCTTGACAACGTTTACACCCGAGACATCATTATAATTTGCAGTGTTATTGCCGAGATATCTGTCATTTGTTACATGAACATTGGGCATTTCTTGTGAGAAGCTGGACTTGAACAGCAAGAGCAAAAACAGAAGTAACGTAAATAATGAAATTTTAGTTTTCATAAATGATTCCTTTCACTTAATTAAAAATTATTGTTTATAAAAGAAACTTAAGTAGATAACCTATAACGATATGATACTGCAGGTTAAATCTCTCCCGTTGTAGTGATTAAAAAAACGGATAATCTTTTTAATCAATCTTGTAATATGCTTATTAATAAATTATTTTTATATATTCAATGTCAAAGAAAATATTTTTATATTATTTTAATTTTATTTTAGTTCCAAAACGAGTCCTAAAATCTATTTATTTTTATCAATTTTGAAGTATTAGATGCAAAACATGTCAAAAAATGATATTTTTCTAACGTTAATACTATTTACTCTTTTTTTTCTTAACGGATGTTCTAAAAAAGGAAACCTCCAAAAAATATTCCATTATAACGAACCTAACAGCATAGAGAGTCTTGATCCTATAACGGCTAATAATTATCCTGCTATAAATGCGTTGATCAATGTCTGCGAAGGTCTTGTAGAATATAATAAAGAAGCAAAGCTCCAGCCATTAATAGCGAAATCATATGAGATCTCCGAAGACGGAATCACTTATACATTTTACCTTAGAAGGAATGTGTATTTTCATGATGATGATTGTTTTCCCGGTAAAAAGGGGAGAAGAGTTACAGCAGGCGATTTTAAATATTGTTATGAGCGCGTTTGCGATACAAGAACAAAAACTCGGGGATTATGGGTGTACAGAGATAAAGTTGCAGGAGCTGAAGAGTTCGCAGCTAATCCTGAAAAAGCAAAAGAGATAATGGGTTTTGCAGCCGTAAATGATTCAACATTTCAAATCAAACTGGTTCATCCCTTCGCACCGTTCTTGAGCATACTCACCATGCCGTATGGTTATGTTTATCCGAAAGAAGCCGTGGAGTACTACAAAGAAAATTTCGGCTTTCATATAGTCGGGACAGGCCCATTTATGTTTGTGAAATGGGATTATGATAAGGAATTGGTTTTTGAAAAGAATAATAATTATTGGGGTATGGATAAAGACGGGAGCATGCTTCCGCACATAGATGGTTTCATCGTTTCATTCATCAGAAGTGCTGAAACGGAATTCCTAGATTTTCAGGAGGGTAAATTGAATTTTGAAAAACCTTCGATAGATGTGTATGCTCAATTGATCGACGATAATGGAAATCTAAAACCACAGTACAATTTTGAATTGATAAAACAGCCCTACCTGAATACAGTATATCTTGCGGCAATGGAAGATACGGCTATGGAAGGCGGGAAGAATGATCCGTTAGCATTAAATACTAAACTACGCCAGGCTCTCAATTATGCGATAGACAGGGAAAAGATCGTAAAATATGTTTTGAAAGGTAAAGGCATTCCGGGTATCCATGGTCCTTTGCCGAAAGGCATGCCGGGTTATTCAGAAGAGGTTAGGGGATATACTTATGACAGGGATAAAGCAATTCAGCTTCTTGAGGAAGCGGGGTATCCCAACGGCAAAGGATTGAACCTCAAGCTGGTCTTCCATAACGATGAATCGCAGAGGGAATTGTGTGAAGCAATACAGGCACAGTTCAAAGATATCGGCGTTAATCTCCAAATTGAAGAGATGCTCGGAGCTACACACCGCTCAGCACAGAACGAAGGTAAATTGACTTTCTGGCGAGCAAACTGGGGTGCTGATTATTATGACCCCGAAAATTATTATGCTTTGTTCTACAGCAAGAACCATACTCCA
>JBEKSX010000096.1:0-10975 GCA_049516635.1 Ignavibacteria bacterium
TACAACACAGATACCCGTTTCCATCAGTAAAGCCATGCAGTAATCCGTATCGCGCTTTGATTCATAAGTAAGTTTCTCTTCCGGTGTCATTTTGCTCACATCCGCCGTCTGAGGGAGCTCAAATTTTACGAATGCATACATTGCACCATGCGGTACACCGGCTTTCATACCATCTACATTGTTTAGACCTTCCCCTATGATACATGCTTTTGCTTTCAGGTCGTTTAAAATTCCGTTACGTTCTTTAGTAAATAATTCATAGCTCTCATCACCCTTCTGAGGAGGTGCTACCATCATATAAGTAGCTAATTGTCCGTCAACATTTGAGCACAGGCTTATTGATTGTTGTTTTATAAGCTGAGCCATTACATCATCCTGAACATTCCTTATCTCCATATACCCGCCCCTGTGTCCGCATTCACCAAAGTAACCCTTAGATATCGAATGAAAACTGAAAAGAGGTATATCATTAATTTTTTCCTTGTACATCACTTTGGCAAATGAATGGAAAGCAGCGGTTTCATCGTAAATATTTTCCTGGTAAACCTCATCTGCCATGATGGAAAGATTGTATTTTTTGGCAAAATTGACTATCATAACGATATTTGAGTATGATAATACAGCTCCGGTTGGATTGCCCGGGTTTATTACCACCAGCGCTACGGGATTAATTACTTGCTTAAGAGCTTTTTCAATACTCTCTATCAGGATAGCTTCATTTAACTGCCATCCATTTTCTTCATCAAGGTAATAATCGATCTGTGTTCCGCCGTACAGAGCTATAGATGCGCTGTAAATAGGGTACTGGGGGATAGGAATCAGGAAGCCGTCGGTCCTCTTTTTCAGAAGAGCAATAAGAACCGATTGTACACCCTTGCTTGCACCATCTGTTAGTAATATATGCCCTTTGTCCGCCGGGATACCATCACGGCGGGTAATGAATTCAGCTATTGCCTGTCTTACAAATGGTATTCCTGCACTCTGAGTATACGCTCCTGTCCCTGATGGAAGGTCATGCAGAATTTTTTTTGCCCTATCTGTTATATCTCTAGGATAAGACTTTAGTATTTCTTTATTATTAAGGAGTTCCGGATATTCAAGCAATGAAAGCGTTTGCCTTAGATAAGTTAACGGTTTTTGTTTTAGTGCCTGAGGGTTGCCTATATTGCAGTATATAATTTTTTTACCCTGGTTCTCCAGTTCCTGTGCTTTATCAACTATCGGTCCGCGTACCGCGTATTCTGCTTTAAGAAGATCGGGATTAATATCTTTCAGTGTTATCATAATGAATAAAATAGTTTGTATAAATGCAAAATAAACACTTGAGCTAACAGAAAAAATGGAAAACGTAAGGGTTGGAGGTGGTTATAATGTGGAAAAGCATGATTCATTGAATGTAGTAACATATCAGGGTATATTTACAGAATGAATAACTCAAATAATGAAGATACGACTAAAGAGAACTTAGATTCAGGGCATACAAAAGATATTCCTGCAGAAAATCCTGAAAATGAAACAGTTCAGGGAATAACTGAAAAGGATAAGAATACCGGGGCAGACTTGAATTCCGCTGTTCAGGAGACCACGGAAACTCTCCCCGAAACAGCAGTTCCAGCTGAAGGACAGGTAAGTGGTGATGCAGCGGCGGGCACCGAACCTGCTGAATCGGGACAGGTCACAGCAAAGAGGCAGCGTCCCCGAGGGGATACTATATATGGTGATGCGAGAAGCCTTGCGGTAAAAATATTGACCAGGGTCGAGCGGACGGATTCATACCTTGAAAAGCTGATCGATTATGAAATAAGAACAGAAGTTTTGAACGATTACGATAAATCTCTTCTGAATGAGATCTGCCACGGGGTAATAAGGTGGATGAGAAGGCTCGATTGGTTCCTAAACGGATTTTATCGGGGGCAGTGGGAAAAATGCATGCCCGAAATAAAAAATACTCTCCGTGTAGCATTGTACCAGATCCTCTTTCTGAATAAGATCCCCGATTATGCGGCAGTTAATGAAGCAACAGAATTTATTAAACGCATCAGCACACAGAAGCATGCAGATGTTGTGAACGGGCTTCTGCGTACTATTATCAGAACAAAAGACGAATTGGTATATCCGACAAGGGAGATAGATGAAATAAAATATCTCGGTATTATGCAGTCACATCCGAACTGGATGGTCAAGAGATGGATCCAGAGGTTCGGATTTGATGAAGCCGAACAACTTGCCGAAGCAAACAATAAGAGACCGATACTCACTATCAGGATAAATGACCTGAAGATATCGAGGGAGGACTTTCTCAAACGTCTAAGTGAAAAAAATATTATCTACAGGTTCTGCAAGTATCTTGATAATTTTATTACGCTTAGATTGATGTCAAAAATCTATCTTGATGATGATTTTCGTGAAGGGTATTATAGCGTTCAGGACGAAAGTGCGGGTCTCGTCTCGGTTCTGCTGGCACCCGAAGGTAATGACCTGATACTGGATATGTGTGCCGCACCGGGAGGAAAATCAACACATCTGGCTCAGCTTCTTAAGAACCGGGGGAAAATAATCGCAGTTGATAAATATGAAGGCAAGATAAGAACTATGAAGGAGAACGTTGAAAGGCTCGCTGCCACGAATATTGAGTTCGTCCAGGATGATGCAAGCGATTTCCAGAGCGATCTTGTCACAACGCAAAGATTTGATAAGATCCTTCTTGATGCACCCTGTTCGGGGCTTGGCGTTCTTTCGAAGAAACCGGATATCAGATGGAAAAGAGAACCCGAAGATATTTTAAGGCTCTCAAAGTTCCAGAAAAAACTTCTGTGTAACGCTGCAAAATACTTAAAACCCGGTGGTGTGATTGTATACAGCACCTGTACTATCGAACCGGAGGAAAATGGGGATGTTATAAAGGACTTTTTAGCTAACAACCCTGATTTTAAAATAGATGATGCTTCCAAATATGTCAGCAAAGAACTGGTGAACGAAGAAGGCTGCATTGAGACATTTCCACATCGGCAGAATATTGACGGTTCTTTCGCCGCAAGGCTTGTAAAAGAATCGTAACATGTAAATCAAATTAAGAACCTTTATTATCATTATATAATTATGTTTAAGTTATCAAAAAAAGTTGAATACGGTCTGATTGCAGTGAAACATATTGCAGAAGAAGGGAAAATAAACCCTTGTTCGGCAAAAGAAATTTCCGAAGAATACAAAATTCCTTACGAATTACTTTCTAAAATTCTACAAAAGCTTACAAGAGAAAAAATACTTTACTCAATCCAGGGTATTAAAGGCGGATATAAGTTATCGAAAAAACCCGAGAAGATCAGTCTTTCTTCGGTTATGACAGCCATCGAGGGAAATAGCTATATTCTCGATTGCGGACTGCACGATGATCCCGGATCCTGCAAGATATATTCTACATGCAGTATTAATAACCCCCTGCAAAAGATACAAAAAGGCATTTCCAGGTTTTTCAATACTACAAAAGTCTCAGAAATTGTATAGTTGAGGTTTTTGTTTCACTTAATGAAATACTGTGGTAAGATCACCCATATATCTCGATAATCATTCCACAACCCCTCTGGATCCGAGAGTACTCGAAAGTATGCTGCCCTATTTTACGAGTATCTTCGGCAACGCTGCCAGCAAATCTCATGAATTTGGATGGAAAGCAGAGCAAGCAGTTGAAAATGCTCGAGCAAAAATTGCCGGTTTTATAGGAGCAGATCCCCCTGAAATAATCTTTACGAGCGGAGCAACAGAATCGGACAACCTTGCAATAAAAGGTGCTTCAGAATATTACAGAACTAAAGGGAATAAAATTATTACGGTACCGACCGAGCACAAGGCGGTTCTGGATACCTGCGAAGCTCTGCAGAGAAAAGGTTTCGAAATAAAATTTTTGAATGTAGACAGGTACGGTCTGATAGATACAGAAGAATTAAAAAAAAGCATAGATGACAGTACTATACTTGTCAGCGTAATGACCGCTAACAATGAGATAGGAACCATCCAGCCGATAAAAGAGATCGGAAGGATATGTAAAGAACGGGGTATCCTTTTTCATACTGATGCTGTTCAGGCTGCAGGTAAAATTCCTTTGAATGTAAATGACATGAACGTCGATCTGATGAGCTTGAGTGCCCACAAGATGTACGGTCCCAAAGGTATAGGGGTTCTATATATTCGGAGCAAGAAACCTGCTGTAAGAGTGGTTCCTCAGATAGACGGAGGGGGACACGAGAGAGGATTCCGTTCCGGCACATTGAACGTTCCTTCTATTGTAGGTTTTGGTAAAGCATTTGAAATTGCGGCTAATGAAATGGAATCAGAATCTGAAAAACTCCGTATAATGAGGGATAGGCTCTACAATGGGATCAGCACTCAGCTTGATCATGTGTATTTAAACGGACACCCGGAATTGAGGTTACCAAACAATCTGAATATAGCAATAGAATATGTTGATGCTGATTCTTTAATGATGACTATGAAAGAAATAGCCATATCATCCGGTAGTGCATGTACATCAGCATCTGTCGAGCCTTCGTTCGTACTAAAAGCCATCGGTCTTAGCGATGACCTGCTAAGATGTTCGGTAAGATTCGGATTGGGGAGATTTAATACTGATGAGGAAATTGATTATACGATAAAGAAAGTGGTTGAAAAGGCGAAAAAGATAAGAGAATTATCACCTGCATACAGGGTCCGAATGCAATAAATAAATAATGAATATACCTAAATCAGGGAATTTGAATGAGATAAATTTATGTTTATTTTTATGATGGAGGTTCTTAGGAATCGTAAGATTATGTAATTTGTAGAATTAACAAAGTATCAAAAAATGGAAGAAATCAAAACAATAACAGATAACGAAACAAAAAATGATATCTCATTAACTCCAAAAGCTGTTTCCGAAGTTAAGAAAATTATGGAAGAAAACAGCATTCCTGATAATTACGGACTTCGTATTGGAGTAAAAGGGGGCGGATGTTCCGGCTTGTCTTACACACTCGGCTTTGATGGTGAACAGCGTGACGGGGATAACATAATGGATATGGAAGGTGTCAGGATTTTCGTAGACTGGAAAAGCATACTCTACCTTAAAGGAACCACTATTGACTATTCCGATGGTCTGTCCGGAAAAGGATTTGTATTCAATAATCCTTCTGCTAAGAGAACATGCGGCTGCGGAAGTTCATTCGGGGTGTAACAATTTATTTAACATTATATATTATTGGCAAAGGGAAAAACGTACCGTATCGGCAGACGTGGCTTTTTAAAGGTTTCTGCTCTGGGAACTTTTTCGTTAGCATTCTTTTCGAATTTTAACTTAATTAATAACATAAATAAAATAATAGGGCACAGCCCTGGGAGAAATATTATTATGGCTTATGAATGGAAATTCAATCCAAGACCTTATTCCGACGAGGAGGCTAAATCCTTGTTGAAGAATGTGGTCGATGCAGAAACAACCGATTGGCATTACAATACCCATCACAAGGGTTATGTGACTGCCATGAATAACATTGAAAACGCTCTTGAAGCTGCTGACAGATCCAAAGCGAACGGTAACTATTCTGAGATTGGCGAATTAAAAAGAAGATTCACCTGGAATCATTCCGGAGCTTTGCTCCACGATTTGTACTGGTATGTAATAGGAGGTGACGGGGACGAAAAGAAAGGTCCCGAAGTCTTAAAAGCGATTGAAGCTAACTTCGGCTCTTTCGAAAAATGGAAAGCTGATTTCAAAGCATGTGCAGTATCTGCCAAGTTAAGCGGATGGGGATTACTGGTTGCCGATAAATTATATTCCGGCAGACTGCTCAATGTCCTTGTTGATGAACATCAGTACGGTGCGATCTGGGGTGGTGTTCCGTTAATTGCATGTGATGTCTTCGAACATGCATACTATCATAAGGATGGTCCGGGCAGGGTGAAATATATTGATAATTTTTTAAGTAACCTGCACTGGGGTAGAATAAACGAGAGATATCTTAAGTTCGTAAAATAATCGGCAAGACATCGATTGATAAAAACTTTTGTTCTTTCTTTTCTTATTATTCCCGCTGCTCTGATCATATCGGGCTGTAATAAGGAAGCTGACGAACAAATCCATAAGACTGCGGCAGGTGAATTCCTGTGGAAGGAAAATCTCTCAGTTTCCGATATTGCCGACTTTCCCGTCAAGGCTTTTCTTAACGGGAAAGCGGTTCAGATCAGCTTTGTTGTATTTGAGGTGTGGAGAGGTTCTAATGATAATGTTCTTAATTTCTCTTTAGTAAAACCACAGCAGCCATGCGGTTTTATTGATAATTACCAGGGTTTTCAGATTATCAACAAGGGGGCTCCCATCAAT
Source organism: Ignavibacteria bacterium (assembly GCA_049516635.1). Taxonomy (GTDB): domain Bacteria; phylum Bacteroidota; class Ignavibacteria; order Tepidaquicellales; family OLB5; genus JBEKSX01. The sequence continues at coordinate 6,356 of JBEKSX010000096.1, forward strand.
CGTGGAGAATGGTTAAAAGCTAAATTTGATGATAATCCAGGAAGTTACCTGTCTTTATACAAATTTATTGATTCGGACAATAACCCCCGTAAATCCGATTGTGACTGGAATTGTTCACTTGAAATTGATAATATTACACCTAAAATTGTGAGCGGAAAGATAGCACTTTGCTTCAATGATAAAGATAAAAGCTGGATCGCCGGCAATTTTGAAGCAGTTGTTTGCAATAATTAACAATTATACCATAAATCAAACTAAACATTATGAACAAGAATAAATTATTACTGATATTTATTTTGCTCTTAACCACAGGTATTTATTTTTCAGGTTGCGGAAAGAAAGACGCAACTTCAAGCGGAGATAAGAAAGAGGACGTAAAACCTGAAGAACAGAAGCAGACCACGGAAGGAACCAAGACCAATGAACTTGGAATAACCGAAGGGCTGCCGAAAGATTATCCTTCAGATGTTCCTGAACCGAAAAATTCCAAATGCATGGGTTCGTTGAACACCTCTGAGGGAACCGTTGTAACATTCGAATCGACTGACAAACCGAAAGATATCCTGGCAGATTTTACTTCAGCTCTTGATAAGAACGGTTATAAAAAAGGTGAAGGGGAAATGATGAGCGATGAAGGTGGATTATCTATGTGGACAAAGGATAAGAAAGAAGTAAGCCTGATGCTTGCATGGGATAAGGATAAAAATAAAAGTTCTGTAGTTGTGACTTACAAATAACATCTTTCATTAATTATGAATTAATGAAAATTAATTTTTACATCTTGAGCCTGGTAATTTTACCGGGCTTTGTCTTAATGTACTGCTGCGAATCTCACTCACAGAACATCCCAGCTATAGTGTTCGTTTCGCGGAATCTGGAACATAACGGGAATTATTACTATCCTCAATCCGGGCTGCTTCCGGGAATGGGTCCTTTCTCAAGGTTCAAGGTAGTCGGTGGAAGGCTTCTTATTAGAGATGCTAACGGTTCGATCCGTGTTCTGGTTGACAGCACAATGAATTTTAACGGTATCACACTCGTTGATGAAGCCGATCCATGTGTATTCTGGGATGCTTCGAAGATAATTTTTGCAGGTGTGGAAAGCCGTGACAGCAGCTGGCGTATCTATGAGATACATTCCGACGGGACGGGTTTCAGGAAAGTTACTTTCTCCAATCGAAATATCAACCTGTCACAATTCGGTTCATCTGCATATAAATTTATCAGCTATGATGATATCGATCCCTGCTACCTCCCTGACGGAAGGATATGTTTTGCAAGTACCCGCTATCCGTCCCTTGCTGAATATTACGGAGCAAGAACTACTAACTTATATATTATAAATTCTGACGGAACGAACCTGCACAGGATCACAACGGAGCGTAATGGTGCCGAAAAGCCCACAATAGATCCGATTACAGGCAAGATCGTTTTTTCACGATGGTGGTTCAATTTCGACAGACCTTCCGACCTTACTCCCGATGGCTTAACAAGAGATTCACTACTGGCTTTATCAAATGATATGGCGAATATATGGGAAGCAGGGGTTGTGAAGCCGGATGGCGATGCACTCGGATTATATGCCGGTTTTCCTTTAACAAGAAACGGGCTTCATTCCTATAAAACCTCTATTACATCTGATGGTAAATTACTCAGTGTATTCGTTCCGCACACCCCAATGTTCTATACATCCGGCAGTACTGGAATACGATGGTTTGCCAAAGGTGCCGACTATGCCCATTACATAGCCGGTGTTAACCCTGACAACATGCATCTGTATATCCAGAACCAGCCTTCAACAGGAACTATGCAGCCTCCTTATGCCACAGATCCTGTTCAGCTTCCTGACGGCAGGGTATTATTCTCTTACACTTCACAGGTGGAAAATCAGGATTACGGGCTGTACGTTATTAATATGGATGGTACCGGGATGCAATTAGTATTCGATATTCAGGGTAAGCTGGAATTAAATGCCCAGGTATTGCTTTCTAAAACTATTCCGCCAATCATCCCTGACGGAGTTACGCAGGTAAGCGATGAGCTCCCGCCAACCATTGATCCTGGTACATATTTTAAAAACGGCGGGTTCCGGTTCGACTGCGTGAATATGTTTACCAACGGTGACGTTGATCAGCCGATCACCGATGCACCGCCGATCACAAAAAATGCAAGTATACAATTCTTTCTGAATTTTCAAAGAAAGGATACGTTGGGACTCGATACTGCTGTATTTCTGGATGAGATCGGAGTTTTGTATTCCGGAGGGATGCATCTGGACCTTGCTCCGGCTGACGTGCCGATGTTTGAGCAGGTGCTTGATAGCACGGGTAAAGTTATCAAAGGGACAAAGAACCAGGTTGCTCATGTAACCGGAATGAATTACGGCAGACCCGGGACAGGTACAAAGTGTGTAGGATGCCACGCCGGTCATACAACTATCCCGGTACCTACGGATAATTCAATAGGGCAGTATTTTAATACTTCGACCTCTGCCACGGTAACCCAGAGTTCTTTTAGATACATGAACGATTCCCTGCAATATCCAGGTAAAAGGGTGATAGATAGGAAAGCACATAATGACACGCTTACCGTAAACTGGATCGCTAACGGGGCAAACAATGAATTTGTTGATCTAAAATGGGACGTGCCGATAAATGTCAGGAGCTTTGTTATTTATAACATAAAGCCAAATGCTCCCAACGGGACGAATATTCAGGTTACGGATTGTGAGATATTTTTATATTACCATAACCTTTTGGCGGGGCATATTAATTCAACAGGGATAATAAGTGTGAACGGAACAAAGGTCAGCGTGAATGGTGAGCCTGTTATAGATGAAGCTAAGATAATCGTGAAGAGCTTTACGGGACAGATAATGGGACAAAATGTAGCGGGGCTTGCAGAGGTTGTTACGGATGCTAAGATAGCTTACTATGATATTATCGGGATTAAACAGATCTCAGCAGTTGCGGACAGGTTTTCACTCTCACAGAATTATCCCAACCCCTTCAATCCGGCTACAAAAATTAAATTTGAAATACCTGCAGTGAGCTCTCGAAGGGAAGTCTCGGTTAAGCTCATTATATATGATATACTTGGCAGGGAAGTTACAAAGCTTTTAGATGAATCTTTGCATTCGGGAAGTTTCGAAGCGATTTGGGATGCGTCAAAATTTTCGAGCGGGATATATTTTTACCGGTTAACCGTTACGGATTCTGGTTCTAATCTCTTATATACGGATACCAAAAAAATGATTTTAGTGAAGTAGAACCCTTACTGATGTCATCCCGAACTTGTTTCGGGATATCATTCTTTAGGTTCTGCTTTCTTATTAGAGGTGATTAGGTTTAATATTTAAAAAATTAGATTGAGAGCATAGATCATCTTAGAGTTCTTCAGCAAGATCTCTCCAATCTTTGTTAACCTGTTCAATTAGATTTATTTTCCATTGGCGATGCCAGTTCTTCAATTGTTTCTCCCGTTTAAGTGCTTGATATACATCAGTCATTGTTTCATAATATACTAACTTTGTTAAGTTATATTTACTTGTATATCCTTCAATTGATTTATCTTTATGTTCTTTAACTCTCCTATTTAGGTTGCTGGTAACTCCAATATATGTCATTTTTGATTTATTAGCCATTATATAAACATAGTACGATTTCATTATAGAGCGATTAGATTTGTATTAAGATAATATTGAAGATACCCTGTAACAAGTTCAGGGTGACAGAATTATTGTTGTCATCCTTCCACAAGATTACCCGGGGAATTTGTTAGTGGGTATGATGTGAAATCATTAACTCAATGTATTATTGCCAGCACAAGCAGAACGATCACCAGCACTAAAATTATCGTGATAAGTGTTCCGGTGTCCAGATTCAGAGCATTCTCTGCGTGAAGTATCCTGTAATCATACTTTTGAGTTTGCTGATTGTAATCTAATTTCGTAACAGTGAACATATCCACTTTTCCTTTTCCATCCTTATTGGCAAAGAAAATAGGGCATATGTAATTCAAAATTATGGAAACATTTACCACTTCCAGAATTTGAACATGCTCTCCTTTTTCTCCACATATAATTCCCCATTCTCAACTTTCGTTTGAAATATTTCCAGCTTACCGCTCATTTCGGTGCTGTTTGGAGGGACCTCACCTGTCTCTAAATGAAATTTATATCCGTGGACGGGGCATGTAATATAGAGATCATTATCCACATATCCCTCATGCATCTGGTGCGAGTGGTTGTGGGGACAGGTATTCGCAGCGGCGTAAAATTTACCTTCAATTTTATATGCAACTATCTCAATGTCATCTTCAATGAGGAACCTGGCAGCTTTGTTCTCCTGCAGATCATGAACACTGCAAATTTTTACGAGCTTACCCATTCTTCCTCTTTGATAATTGAATAACCTTTTTCTGTTCTGTGTATTCGAGCAGTTTCAGTATAAGGATCATGTTCGAAGAACACTATCCATTTCTCCCTTACTATCTTTGATAAATATATTTTCTTTTCATTCAGTGTGGTGAGCGGGAACAGATCGTACCCCATGATATAAGGCAGATGTATATGGCTTGACATAGGAAATAAGTCGCCTGCATAAAGAAGAATATTCTTGC